>JAGLQN010000169.1 GCA_023136835.1 Candidatus Omnitrophota bacterium
TTTTGCTTGACAAAGAAAGCCGGAAGCATGAGCAGATACTGGAAAAGATCGGCGTTAAGAACTCGGAGGGAGCTCTGGTATCACTCGATAAATTTATCACCTTTGATACAAAAGCTTCAGACCTTGAGATCCTTCATCGCAATGGATTGCGCAGCGTTACCCTGTCGGCTTCACTTAGAAAGGCAAAAATATCTGCCGTTGAAGCGGCGGGAATAATTAAAACCCGCATTAATAACACAAAAAAAATACCGGAAGGAGTTATCGTCGAGATAGCCGGGGAGGCCTTGAAAACGAATATCATCATGAAGGACATGAAAACAGCACTCATAATGGCTGTTATAGGTATATTTTTAGTGCTCGCATTGTTCCTCAATTCCTGGAAAAAAGCTTTCATCATAATAGCTATTGTCCCGTTTTGTATCATAGGTATTGTCATAGCTCTTTTTATCCATGGACAGCCTATATCAATGTTTGTGCTCCTCGCGGCCGTTGGGCTTACCGGAGTTGTGGTCAATGATTCTATAGTCATGACAGACACACTTTCCTCGGGCCTTAATAAACTGTCACAGGAAAATTCCCTGATCAATAATATCGCTGAGCTTGCTTCACAAAGATTAAGACCGATACTGCTTACGACCCTTACAACCTTAGGCGGCCTTTTGCCTATGGCTTATGGGCTGGGGGGATATGAAAAAATGATCTCTCCTATGTCATTGGCTTTCAGTTGGGGGTTGTTGTTTGCTACAATCATCACCTTATATATTATTCCTTCAATTTTCCTCTTGGTTCTTTGTAAAACGAAAACTGTTTAAAGACATGCAAAGCCGAGAGCTTCCCATTGCGACCATTTGAGTTACTGGAATATCCCTGACAGGATGGCTATAGAGACTTTTGAACTTTATCCGCCTTCGCAGAAGACCATGGGCATGTCCATGGACGAATGCGAAAATATAAGATCTTCTGCTCCGGGGATGTTCGCCTAAGTTTCAAAATAAGGCGGATAATTCCTGCGAAGCCCAAATGTAAAAACATTTGGGCGAAGTAGAATATTAACAGGTATCACGGGTCAATTTTCCTTAATAAATATTTAGAGGGAATTGACACCGTGGGGCTCCATAAACCCTTTGTGATAAGTTGAGATAGACAGACGCGGCGATTTAGATTACAATAACACGATATTAAACCATAAAAGTATTAAATAACCATGCCTTTTAGGATTACCAACAAACAAATTCTTGCTGAAGGTGTCAAACGTATTGATATTGCCGCTCCGGATATCGCCCGTAAGGTCCAACCCGGCCAATTTGTCAGTGTCTGTCCGGAGGAGGACGATGAGCATATTCCTCTTGCGGTTACGAGTTCTGACCCGGAACGAGGCTACATTTCCCTTATTTTCCCGGAATTAGGGCATACCACCAGGAAGCTAGGGGCTTTACCCATCAATGAATCTATTTTCTCGATATTAGGGCCTTTAGGGCGTCCAGCCCAGATCGAAAAAAAAGGTGTTGTCGTCTGTATCGCAACCGGTATTGGAATAGCCCAAATATTACCGATTTGCCGCGCGTTTAAGAATAAGGGAAACAAAGTGATCGGGATCATAGGAGCCAAAACCAAAAGGGCATTGATGTTAGATCCGCAAATGCGTTTGGCCTGCAACAGGGTCCTTATTGCTACAGATGACGGTTCTTATGAATGCCGCGGTTTAGCGACAGATATATTTGAAAAGTTTCTGGTCCAGAACAAGGTTGATCTGGTTTACGCGATCGGTGCTGTTGATATGATGCGTACGGTCTGTTCAATGACAGAAGAAAAACGGATCAAGACGCTGGTGAGATTAAACCCTGTGATGGTGGATTGCATGGGAATGTGCGGTTCCTGCAGGGTAAAGGTTGATGGAGAAACGGTTCTTGCCTGTGTTAAGGGGCCGGAATTTGACGGGCATAAAGTCGATTTTAAAGATCTGGATATCCGCATGAATGCCTATGAGGAGTCGCAAGAATGGCGCAACCGACAGTCAGAACACAAGCCGGCGAGAGGCGAGTCAAAAACTTTAGCGAAGTTTCTCTCGGGTTTCCTAAAAAACTAGTTTTTGAAGAAGCGAGGCGTTGTCCGCAGTGTGTTGACCCCGTTTGCATGAAGGGGTGTCCCTTGGGGATCAATATCCCAAGATTTATTCGTTGCTTACGCGAAGGTAATGTTGCCGGTGCTTATGAAATAATCAAAGAAGAAAATTATTTTCCATCGGTCTGCGGGCGTATTTGTTCAGCTCCCTGCGAAGCGGCTTGCATTTTAAGCGAGGAGGGAGCGCCGTCCATCGGAATCCGGGCTCTAGAGCGTTACGCGGCAGATTTCGGAAGATCGAAAGCAGCTAAGCGCAATCAAGCTTTTCTTGGCGGAAAAAAAATTGCTATTGTCGGGTCCGGTCCGACGGGATTGACGGCTGCGGCCGAACTGGCTCAACGGGGATATCAAGTCACTGTTTTCGAATCTTTTGATAAACCTGGCGGTGTCTTGCGCTACGGCATACCTGAATTCCGTATCCCTAAAAAAATCTTGGATAATGAGATCAATGAGATCAGGGGCTTTGGTGTAAAGATCGAAGTGAATTCCGCGATCGGTTATACGACGACCTTGGAAGAATTGATGCGTCAAGATTTTACCGCTGTTCTTTTAGCGACAGGCGCGGGTATTCCAAAATTTATGGGCCTTCCCGGCGCAAATTTAGGGGGCGTTTATTACGGAGAAGAATTTCTGATGCGCGTGAATCGCGCGAAGACGACATTCTTCTTAAGAAAGCTTGATAAATTACCTGTAGGCCAGAGGATCGCCGTGATCGGTTCTGGAAACACGGCTCTTGATTGCGCGCGGATAGGTGTCCGGTTAGGGCGGGAAGTAACATTGATATTCCGCCGCACGGAAGAGGATATGCGTGTTAAACGGCAAGAGCGCGTCTATGCTAAGGAAGAGGGAGTTCACTTTGAGCCAATGGTCAAACCTGTCGAGATTCTAGCTGACCCAAGCCATTTTGTCGGCGGCCTGAAGTGTGTCCGCATGGATTATGCGGATACGGATGGTTCCGGCGAATGGAAGATCACGCAAGTGCCGGATTCAGAGTTTGTTATTGATGTTGATACGGTGGTCATTGCGATAGGGCATAATCCCAATTCCTTGGTCAGTAAAAATGTTCCACAGCTTCAAACCAATAACGACGGGACTCTGAAGGTCAACGAAAAAAACGGTATAACTTCGGTTCCTGGCGTCTTTGCCGCCGGTAATGTCAGGACAAATACCGGCCCTGTGATCGGAGCTATTGCTTCCGGGAAAAAAGCGGCTGAAGAAATAGATGATTATTTGAAATAGAAAA
>JAGLQN010000017.1 GCA_023136835.1 Candidatus Omnitrophota bacterium
GGTCTTATGTCTTTAGTCTAAAGCCTAACAAAGGATTTACCCTTATTGAACTTATGCTTGTTGTGATCATTATCGGCGCTTTATCGGCCATGGTCTTGCCCCGGATGGTTGGACGCTCGGAACAGGCGAGGATGAGCGCGACGAAGGCGGATATCAAGGCGAATATTGCGACCGCTTTAAAATTGTATGAGCTTGATAACGGCTCCTTTCCGACGACCGATGAAGGATTAGAGGCCTTGTTGAGCCGGACATCTTCCGCGGTCAATTGGAACGGGCCTTATCTTGAGTCAAAACCGATCGATTCTTGGGGGAGGCAATACCAGTATGAATCGCCCGGGACGCATCGCCCGCAGGACTATGACCTGTTTTCATTAGGCAAAGACGGCAAAGAGGGTAACGACGATATTACAAATTGGGAATAGGAGGATAGAGATGAGCGCCGGGTTTGTTAGAAAACACGCGTGTTTGAGGTTCATCCTTATCGTCATTGCAGGAATAGTTTTTGTTATGTGCTCCAACAGTTACGCGCAAAGCTCGAAAAAGGTAGGCCAATTACGTTTTCAAGTTCCGGAAGACTGGCCTATTGAAAAACGGGGCGGTCTTATGACCCCTATCTCCACAGAAGAATATGTCTCTTTCAAATTTCAAGAGATCGAAAAGGAATTTCTGGCGGTCAAAGATGATTTCGCGCGCAAGCACGAGGGGCTTGAGTCAAACTTAAAGAATGTTGAGGACGACATCTTAAAGGAGTTTAAAAAACTCCAAGCTCAAAGTGAAGAGCAGATCAGGGCCGGCGTGAAAATAACGGATTTTCTCTCAAGCATCGGGCTTTTAAGAGACAAAATAGACCACCTTGATAAAGTGATGAGCAAAAGGATCAAAGAAGTAGAGTCAAAACTCAATGGAATAAATCTGCAGCTTGAGTTTATCGGGGATAATCTTGACGGCCTTCAAACACAGATCTACAGGCTTGATGAAAAGGTCGATTACTTTCATGAAGACGCGCACAGACCCTATTAATCATAAATATTCACGTATGTCCAAATTGTAAAGTATTTATCGACGAAAGAATCCTGAGATATCAATTTAACTCTGTCATTCTGTACTTGCTTTCCTTTAAATGTTTAGATGAAGCAAGTACTATACTTGTTTCATCTATCGAATTTAAGGAAAACAAGTATGAGGCCCGAAGGGTCGAAGAATCTCGATGAGTTAAGATTCTTCGCTTCGCCTGTCTGCCGACAGGCAGGCTCAGAATGACGCACTTTGGACAGTAATGACAAATATCAATGAAACAAAAAACCCTATTCTCCAGAAAAGCAAAAGGTTTTACACTCGTCGAATTGATCGTGACCGTTGCTATTCTAGCGTTTGGTATTGTAACGATCTATGAGGCTCTGTTCATTTCTATGGATACCTTCGGGTTCTATACCAACTATTTAGACACGCAGGATTGGATCAATGAAAAAATATCTCAGGTGCAGAATCAGTTAACAAAGGCGCAGATATTAGAGCCGGGGGAAACCTCCGGCCAAATTGTTCGCGGGTCTAAGACATTTGATTGGTCCATGACCGTTTCTCCGGTCAATGAGGAGCAAGGATTATATAAGATCGATCTAACCCTTTCCTGGAAACAAGGGAGCAAAAGGGTCAGGACCTCTCGAGTCGCTTATCTATTACCACCCCAATTAAAAGAATATAATGAAGAAAACTTCGTCTAAAGTCGGGTTCACGCTGATTGAACTTTTGCTGGTAACCGGCATTTTAGCGGTTGTCGGCATGGTCGTTTATGGGACCTTTGTCAGGGGCATCACTATTTGGAGGCGCGTCTCGCAACCGGCCAGCACGGAAGATGTCGGCCTGTTCTTCAAGAACATATCCTATGATTTGCGCAATAGCTTTAAGATGTCAGGCCTTAAATTCCGCGGGGGAAAAAGGGAAATCAGTTTTTCAACAAGGATTAGACATCATGATAGGGGAGAGACAGAGGATTCTATCGGGCAAGTGACCTATTCATTTGACCGAAGAAAAAACAAGCTGCATAAATCCCAGGCAAATTACAGCGAGATTTACCGCAAAAAATCCGGGCGTAAACGGGTGCTTGCCGAGGACATCAGCTCGCTGCAATTTGAATATTTTGCTTATAATGCAGAGAGAAAAAAATATTCATGGGTCACCAGCTGGCAAGAGCGGGACGAGCCTTTCGGGGAAGAAGTTAAGGAAAATTTACCGCTTATTGTGAAAATTGAGGTTGGTATTCCTAAAGGGGAATTCAAACAGAAATTCGTAAAAACGGTTTCCATACCATCGGCGTGTTGCTGGCCGTTTGCTGACGAGGAAGAAAAATGAGCGGGAAAAACATTCGCGGGAGCACGCTGATCATCGCATTATGGTCGTTATTGTTGCTGACCGTCTTTGCCGTTCAGCTCGGTGTTATCGTCCGCCAGAAAGTCACTCTTGTCTACCGGCTCGATGACCGGGATACCCGTTATTTGATTGCTGAAGCGGGGATCAAAAAGGCTATTGTTCAATTGCGCAGGGAAGATGCTTTTTTCGGCGCGGATTTTCTCGGGGAAAGATGGAGTGACCAGCCGGATGCTTTTAAAGAAATAGGTGTCGGAAAAGGGGAATTTACGGTCAGTTATCATCATAGCGATGGGGAATATTCCCGCGTCATGTATGGCATGCAGGATGAAGAGAGCAAACTCAACTTGAACAAGGCCGGGGTTGAGTCGATCACACGGCTGATCGAGATGGTTACACGTTTGACGCGCTGGGACGCGCAGGAACTTGCCTATTGCATCATTGACTGGCGGGATAAAGATTCTTTTTTCCAGCATCCGCAATTCGGAGCGGAAGATTCTGATTACAAAGGAAAAAGGGATTCCTATGAAGCGAAAGACAGCGACTTTGAAGTGATCGAGGAATTATTGCTCGTTTATAAAATGGATCAAGAAATCTTTGATAAACTCAAATACTTTGTTACTATCTATGGAGAGGGAAAAGTTAATATCAATACGGCTCAAAAAGAAGTGTTGCTGGCGCTGGGCTTAAACGGGCGGTTTGTAGAAAATATACTCTCATTTCGTAAAGGCGCTGATATGATCGCCGGAACAGGGGATGACGATATATTCCTCCAATCAGCGACGATCGTCCCACGGTTAAGCCAGGTTTTTGACTTAAGCCCGAGCGATATGTCCGCTTTAAGCAATTTGGTCGCGGAAGGGAAGTTTTCGACAAAGTCTGAGAATTTTATGATCCGCAGTGTCGGGCAACTGAACCACAAAAAAGGGCGGACAACGATCGTGGCGGTTGCGGAGCGGACGGGACAGATCAAATATTGGCGCGAAGAGATCTGATGTGGGTGGATATAGAATCACTTTTGTTTGCGAAAGTTTTGCCTGCTTTTGTCATCCTGACCCTGAGCGTACAGACTGGGTCAAATGG
>JAGLQN010000170.1 GCA_023136835.1 Candidatus Omnitrophota bacterium
TCTACGATGTCGTGGCACTCAACACCTAGAAAATATAGAGGGGGGGAAGTGAAGGGCACCACGCCTCCGTGAGGCCCTTCGGGCCCGCTTCCGACCGGACCGGTCGAAAGCAACTGCAACTTCCTATCAGTCAGTCATGGAAATCTACAACCAAACCCCATTCCTCCACGCCTTCACGGAAGGACTCGACAAGGCGGGCCGGGGCCATCTATCGCTGGTGGTTAAGGGCAACTTCGACTTCCCCGATGCGGAGGGGCGGGAGCCGGAGGCCAGCCGCGAGCAGCGCCCGCTGGTGATGGCCGACGAATATACCGGTGAGCCGGGTTTATCCGCGACGCTCTGGGAAAGCGATTTCGCCTTCCGCAAGGCACGTTGCGACGTGATTGTGCAGGGGGCGGCCTACGCGCCCGGTGGCCGACCCGTCAAGGGCGTGCGCGTGGGAGTGCGGGTTGGGGGATGGGCCAAGATGCTCGACGTTATCGGGTCGCGCGAATGGCGGGTCTTGGGGCCCTTCGTGACGGCGACCAAGCCGCACCTCTTCACCAAAATGTACTTCTCCTACGACACGGCTTTCGGCGGCCACGATCGTAGCGACCCCGAAAACCCGATGCCGGCGGTGTACCGACCTAATCCGGTGGGGCTCGGCTGGGGGCAGGTCCGCAAAATAGCGCGGCTTTCGGGCCAATCCCTGCCGAACACGCAAGGCGTGGACAAGCCCGTGACCTCGCCCTTCGGCAGCTATCGCCCGATGGCGCTTGGCCCGATCGGTCGCGGCTGGCCCGAACGACTGCGTTACGGCGGTACCTATGACCAGCATTGGCAGGACGAGATCTTTCCTTTTCTTCCAAAAGATTTCGACGAGCGATACTACCAGTGCGCGCCTGAAGACCAGCAGATCGAGTTCCCAGCGCCAGGCACGCCAGTCACGCTCGGCAACCTCACGCCAAGGGGGCGCGAGGCCTTCCGCTTGCCGCGGGTGACTGAACTGATGATCCAGGTTTTTCGCGGCCGCGAGATGGCGTTGGAGCGGTCAGTGTGGCCCGACACCCTACTTTTCGACTGTGAGGCGCGGGTGATGATGTTGGTTTGGCGGGTCTGGGTGCCAATACGGCGTATCATCACCGAGTTCACTGAAGCATGGATCAACCAGCCCGTGGAGGCGATGGAACGTATCCGCCGAGAGGGACAGAGCTAAATGTGGATCGTTGGCTTGGATTACGAGGAGGAGGAAGCATGAGTGTCACCCTCCAGATCGTCGCGGCGGGGATGGTCACCGCGGTGGGGCTCGACGCTTCATCCGCTTGCGCGGCGATGCGCGGTCGACTCGACGGGTTCCAGGAGACGCGGTTTCTCGGCCCCGACGGCGAGTGGCTGGTGGGCGCGCCGGTGCCCGCGCCGCGCAATTGGGTCGGTGAGGCGCGGATGGCACACCTGGCCGCCGGGGCAATCTGCGAGATCTTCTCGGCCGTGTCCGAGGCGAAAGGGCGCACCGCGCTGATCCTGTGCCTGGCCGAGGAGGACCGCCCAGGGCGCCCAGTACGCTACGCAGCGCGCCTTGCCGGAAAAATCGCCGAGATCGTCGAGATCTCGCCCCGCACCCAGATCATCGCCAATGGCAGACCCTCAGGCTTTATCGCGCTCAGGCAGGCGCAGCGGCTCCTCAGCCAGCGGGCTGCGGACTACGTGCTGATCACAGGAGTCGACAACTACCTGACCAGCGTCACGATCGCCCATTACTTAAAGGCAGGGCGACTTCTGACCCCCGCCAACGCCAACGGCTTCATCCCCGGTGAGGGAGCGGCAGCCGTGCTTTGTGCGGCCGAAAGCGAGGGTGCGCTTAAGCTGGCCGGACTCGGACTATCTCGCGAGTCGGCGTTTATTTATAACCGCATGGATGCGGACGGGCTCGACCTTCCGCTCCGCGGCGACGGGATGACACGAGCCTATCGCGAGGCCCTCGCCGAAGCGGGAGTGACCATGGCGCGGATCGACTACCGCATCGCCGACCTCATCGGCGAGCAGTATTGGTTCAAGCAGTCCACGCTGGCCGAAATGCGGCTCGAGCGCGGCCGGACGGAATTCCAAGACATCTGGAGTCCTGCCGAAAACCTCGGCAACATCGGCGCGGCGGTGGTTCCCGTGATGATCGGGATGGCGCTCGCTGCCGCTCGTAAGGGCTATTCCGGCGGCAGCCCGCTTCTTATCGAGGCCAGCGGCGATGACGGCGCCTGCGGCGCCGCTGTGTTCCACGAAAGGGTGATGTGATGGGGAACGTCTTTGCCAATGGGCTGGAAATCTCGGGCAAGGCGATGCAGACGCAGACCATCGCGATCTTTCCCGACGTGTGCTTCACGCCCCCGCAAACCCCTGCGACGCCGCCGGGTATACCGGTTCCCTATCCGTCCTTCGGCATGGCGGCGGACACCGAGAACGGCACCAAGACGGTCAAGATCAAAAACAAGATGGCCAACATCAAGAACAAGTCCGACGAGAAGCGCACCACCGGAACCGAGGCGGGCAGCGCGCCGAAGAAGGGTATCATCACCTCGAAGAACACCGGCAAGAAGTATTTCCATTCCTGGTCGCCGAACGTGAAGTTCGAGGGTGAGCCGGTCATTCGCTTCAGTGACCTTGCCTCGCATAACCACGCCTCCCCCCAACCCAATGGGGGGCCCGGTCCCGAGATTGGGGGTGGCGCTCCCGGCGGGGGCGGCGACTATGACTGCGATGAAGGGGCAAATAAGATCGAGTCGCTCTTGTGCCGCAACAAGCATGAACACGGCGGTAGCGGTGACCACGGCTATTTGATGCGACTTGCCGAGCAAATTTGTGGAAAGGAAGGGCCGGGCACCGATTCGTTCAAGAAACACGAGGAACAACTCAAAGCCGCGCGAAAAGGGCTGTTAAATGAGATCAAGGCTTTCGAGGACGCCGGATGTAATTTGGATGACTACGAATTTCATACCAAGCGCGGCGAGAAGGACAGAACCGACAACATCCGCGAGGCAATTGATGGAATCAAAAACGACAACTCGGCACTGCTGCCCAGCGTTGAAAAGTCGCGTTTTCTTGGTCGCAAGAATGCGAAATGCAAGAATCTCGCTGAAGATCGAACCGACCGAACCCTTAATCCAATCCGCGGCATCATTGGATTCTGATGGGAGGTACTACGAAATGAAACCTCTTACGTTTGAAAAATTGAGATCGTTTTCCAGCGAATGGCTTTGGATTTGCACCGATCGTGTAGGGGAGTTTGACGATCTGATCGGACGACCGCTGAAAGACGTGGACTTCATGAAAGGCCGCACGAAAACATATTTGGATTTCAAATACACCATTGATCCCGATGCCTCGGACGAACTTGACGTGACGAGTTTCCAAGAGCTTCTCCTCGATCTCGAGGCACACGGTGAGAATGTTGATCGTCTCTACGATTGGGCGCTCTGCCTGTCGGAAGAGCTGCAACCCACGAACGCCCGATCGGCGGTGTCGTACTGGGAGAGGACATTCGTTCGATTTGCTCACGGTAGAAGAGAGGCTGCATTCCGGCTCGACGAGGACAAGCTGGAAGAGATCATTCTTTCCTACATCGAAAATGTGCTGAAGCCATGTGTTGACTTGTCACAGCGACAAAAGGAATCCGAAGCGCTCTGGTTGTCGAGTCCAGATCGCCGCGGGGATTTCGACAACATTCTCTGGGAATGCTTCTTTTCAGAAGTGAACGTAGATCCGGCCGTATATGTCGTTGTTGGTTATCGCGAGGTGCGGTTGCGTGAATGGTGGAGAAAAATGCGGACTAACTTATCCGCTGAAGAGCGTGCAGGACTTTATGCCGAGCAAGCCGCGCTTTCCATTAGACCAACCCCTTCGATCGAGGACGCCACCCTTTACGATTCCGCCATACTCGACGGATTCCCCGTTTTTGAAGATGTCGCTTTCCCTGTCCAACCTGTCTAGGGGCTTGTGAAAATAGGAGGATAATAGGGGAGACCCAGTGTGCCGAGCAAAATCGGCAAGAAATTCGTGGTGCAAGTCCACTACGCAGTAAGGAGAAGCGCTCCGCTGCCAGATTAATAGGGGACAGCGCTTTTATTGCATTAATAGGGCATTAATAGGGGACACCCTTCACTCAACAGTTAGCTTTACGCGCGAATGATTCAAACCTCTGCGAGGTTGGTCTAATCCGACGAATTAATGCTGAATATTGTATCCGCTATAAGAGCGATGCTATGCAATGTAAGCGAATTTCCTATTTCGCTATAGTGATATGTTTTGATTGATTGTTATTGTCGTCAGATCGGGCAATGGCCTGCCCCCACGGATCGGTCCAGTTGTGTTAGTGTAGCAGGATCTCCACTGCACCTGTCGGCATGGCTTCCGGGGGTAGCCAGCAAAGGGTTTCGGGTGCTGGGGGCCGCTAGTCCAAGCTACCATATAGACCATGCCAGCACCGCCGAGATACATCGCCGTTACTCTCCTTTCGCCTGATTCGCAGTTACCAGCTCGGCCCGCGACTTGTAGTGAGGCTTTTCTGCCAGCCTTCCCTCTTCTCCTGACTCGCCGCACCCTTCCGGCGGCCTGCGGCCCGCGGCCCGCGACGATCATATGGATCTCATGCAGGCTCCGACGCAACGGCAGACACGCACGCCAACTCATGGTGAAGCGCTCTTCATCTGGCTCAAAGAACAACGTATCGACGAGTCCCCTTGAACTCCTTCCGGTCGCCGTTCTTATAAAAGAACTCAAAAGGAACCGTTTTGGCTTGTAATTTGAAGACAGCTCTTCCTGGGGCATCAGGTTGAAGAGTTCCACTTCCTCGCCACCTTTGGGATAGGCGATCCACTGGTTGGAAGGTCCCGCCTGATACTATTAGTCCTTGAAATCGGCTTGCAAGAACGGGAAAACACTGTCAATCCAGTGCTGATCATAAGTCCCTGCGTACTGGATGCGTTGCTTCCAGGCACGGCCAAATGGCCCGAAGGCCATCGGTCGATACTTGCCATTCGGCTTGGTCACCGGTTTGCCGGTTTCTTCTGTGTTGGGCAATGGCTTAGTCGAGCGAACCTTTGTTCAGGTACTTGTGATATCCCACGCCCACGTAGTTTTCGAGGAAGTAGTGGTGCTTCTTCTCGTCTTCACGAGAACGATCAACCCCACCGAAGTCATTGTTGTAAGAGATAGGCATCACGGTGAACGGTTCGGGATTCGTGCTCCTCAGGAATATGCCCGATTTCCAGATGCGATTACCTACAACGTCAAAAGATTTTTTCCACGAGCCAACGCGTAGAGACACCCTCACCCGTTTTGTCGGCTTGCCGCCCGGTGCATAGGCGCTACCGTTGAGCAATACGTCACAATGCGGCTTGCGCGGGCAAAAGTCAATTTCGTAGAGCGGTGCCGAGAACCCTGGTTCTCCGGTGAACACGTCTGTTTCCACCAAAGAAACCTGGTCTTGCGCCAGGCGCGTTTCTTCGCCTCTTGGGGGAATGGTGAACGTGCCTTTCACGACCGCGACTAGAAGCTCACGACCATCCGGCTGCGTGCTCATGGTATAATCGGCTTCCATTTCTGTTGCATTGAGAAGATCCATCTACATTATGACGGTGTTAACGTGAACCTCGTTAACGTACATTATAAAATCTAACTGCTTAGATTATACCAATCGTGGAGTTTAAGAACAGAAATATTACCACTAATAAATGCGCTAAATAACACATTGGCATCAATGACATATTTGTGTTTCATATAGTATTCTGTAAATATTTGGTTTTATATTCCTGTCATGCATCTTGACGAGCTTCTTTGACTTCTTGCTGATGGTTTATTCCAGCTTGTTGAATAGCTGCTACAATTTTTTCTCCTAAGTATTGTACTCGTAACAGCATAAGTTGACGTTCCATGAACGTCTTGACAGCTTGAAGCCCAATGGCTTGAATTAGGCTCATAATTGTCTTTTCCTCATAAAATCTAAGAGCCTTAACAGGAAAATTGTTTTGTTCTTATCCCTTATCAACTAATTAATCTGAACCGACCCGCCCTTGATCCTGTTCACACCCGACGAACGGTTAAGAAGATAGGCCCCGCGAATATGCACCTTTCCTCCTTTTGTAAGTGTAATACTCGCCTTTCCACAACGCAGTATGATCTCTTCCCTGGCATCAAAAGTCACCCGTTTTCCGTCTATCAGGACATCCTTGGGTTTTTCTGTTTCCAAAACTATAGTTGAGAATTCTGTGATTTCATCAACAAGAGAATATAGAATATCGATAATAATAGGCAGTTTTGGATCATTATTTTCAAAGGCAAGCAAAACTTCCTTGCTGACAGAAGCAGCGTGGCGTAATGTTTCCACTTTCATTGAGTTGGTAAATCGTGCTGAGATAGGCCCTTGCGTGTTACCGGGAAAGTCGACCAGAACTTCCCCACTCTCGTTCACGTTTACAATCTTACCTACCCGAACGCCTTCGATCTGTCTCGAGACTTGTATCTGCCGAATGTTTTCAGCCAAAGACTGTTTCATATTAATTCTCCTTGATCTTGCTTCCCTTTATGATGACATCTCCTGAGCCCTTGATATTGATCTTCTTACCTTTAATTAGAATATCCCCATTCTTTTTCAAAGTTATAGAAGCGCTTCCGCACTTTATAACTAATTGATCTTTAATATCAATAACCCCTTTCTTTTTCCCTGCAACTGCAAAGTCATCACCAGCACTTAAAGACATCTTTTTGCCGGATTTGACGCTGAGGTCTTTTCCTGCACTACACGAGAAATTCTTGCCCGCACTTTCAGAGATATTCCCGCCGGCATTTACAGAAATATTCTTGCCTGCCTTTTCAGAAATATTTCCGCCGGCATTTACCGACTTATTTGCTGCAACATTTTCGCTACTATGTGCTCCAACAGCCACTATCTTGGCACCACCTATCTCCTCAG
>JAGLQN010000171.1 GCA_023136835.1 Candidatus Omnitrophota bacterium
TTTTCTTAAATAATAAGCATCGCGTCGCCATAGCTGAAAAACCGGTATTTTTCTTTCACCGCTTCCCTGTATGCCCGAGCCATCAAATCTTTTGTTCCAAACGCGTATATTAACATTAAAAGCGTACTCAAAGGGAGATGAAAATTCGTCAGCAGAATATCAACCATTTGAAACTGAAAACCCGGGTAAATAAAAATATCCGTGCTTCCCCGTAAAGCCGGGCGGGCGGCCGATCCTGCTTTCGCAACCGTTTCAAGGACCCGGCAGCTTGTGGTTCCAACCGCAACGACTTTCCGGTCCTTTGTCTTCGCGCCTCGAATCGCGCTCAATGTTTTGCTTGTTAGCGAATAATCCTCAACATGCATTTTATGCTTTGTGACATCCTCTTCTTCAACTGGCTTGAAAGTCGCGTAATTAATATGCAACGTCACTTTCTCAATGGCGTGACCATCTTTTTCAATACTTTTCAATAATCGGTTCGTGAAATGCAAGCCGGCTGTCGGCGAGGCCACCGATCCGGACTTTTGCGCATAAACCGTCTGATAATATTTTCGGTCAGCCGCACGATCCGGACGCTTGATATACGGTGGAAGCGGAATATGGCCGATTTTCTCCAATTGTTTCGAAATGTTTTTTTTATTAAACTTGACGATCCTGTTTTCCCAATCCTTGATCTTTGCGACAAGGTCTCCACCGTTAAAAACGATCCGGTCTTCATTTCTCAAACGCCGCAACGGGCGCAACAATGTCTTATACGAGTACCCATCGGATAGCCTCTTAAGCAGGAACACCTCGACCTTCCCACCGCTGCGTTCCCTCTTACCTAAAAGACGCGCAGGAACAACCCTGCTGTCATTAAGCACAATGCAGGAATTCTTAGGCAGATATTTTCTAATATTTGAAAAAGAATCGTGGATAATCCTCTTGCGATTCCGGTCAATCACCATTAATCGCGCTTGATCCCGCCGGTGAAGCGGATGCTGCGCAATCAAATTCCGCGGTAAGTTGTAATTAAAATCCTCTAGATTCATAATTCGGATATCTTAATAATCTTCGCTCCCGGATAATAGTATTCCAATATCCTTTTATATTCATAGCGTTTTTTTGCCATCTGATACACACCCCACTGGCACATCCCGACGCCATGCCCCCATCCGCGGCCGTTGACATCAAAATAATATCCTTTCATTTCAATATTATAATAATTGCTTTTGAGCACATTCGGTCCGACAATATCGCGGAATTTTATTCCCGAAATGGTCGTTTCTTTTCCGTCACGCGTTTTTATTCTTAGATTTTTGATGCGACCGCTCTTCGTGCGGTCAAACACGGCAATTTCTTTGATCAGTCCCAGCTTAAATCCATTCGCGTTAAGTTTCTCCTGGACATCTTTAGAACGGAAATTCTTTTTCCACCGGTAATTGGGCATCCCCTTGCAAAACCCACATTGAACACCTTTTAACGGCGGAAGATCATTCTTCCATAATTCAGCTACATCTTCTGTATGACCACCGCAATTCGAATGAAAATAGGCAGGTAAAACTTTACCTTGATAAGAAAGAATCTGCCCGCGCGTGCGGTTTGCTGCAATATTCGTCCGATGCCGTTCGGCACTGCGTCCACCATAAACCTGTGAATAAATACCGCTCGTCACATCATACTCTTGCCCTTTTTTCTCGCTTATTTGGTAAAGCGCGTATGTGCGTGTCGCAACAGCCTGGGCTTTAATCGCATTCATCGGCCAGCGGTGTGGAACTTCATGATATAAAACCCCTTTGACATAAGATTCCAAATCAAGGGTGTTAACAACAAGAATTTTGTCCTTTTCGGTAAGAATAATATCTATCTGATCCCGGTATCGCCGTTTTCTTCCCTTGTGATATATCGCCGCATCCCTTTTGGTAATAATACGTAATCGGCGGACACCATATTCTTTTCTGCCAATTCGAATCCCCCCCTGCTTAACCGTAACAGCACAGCGCTTCAGGCGCTTCCCGCCATCCACATCTCCATTCGTTACCGGATCAATAATCTTGTATTTTCCCCGAATGGAGAAATCAAAGCCTTTTTCATTCTGCAGCACAGCCACACGAACCATATCGCCTCGGCTGGAGACTTCCGAAAAAGAAATGCTGTTGACTGCAAAAGCATAAAGGCATACCGCAATAAGGAAATATCGGATTATTTTTGGTTCCATAGAAGAAATATGAGGCTTATAACAGCACTGATTAAAAGACATGTTGTAATCGGGATATACAGCGTAAAATTTTCCCTTTTGATCAGGATATCACCGGGTAACCGTCCTATTCCGGGAATCCTTCCGAACATATGAAGGCATAGACCGGTTATGATTAAAGCAATACCGACGATAATAAGTGCTTTTGAAATATCTGTCATGTTATTATGATTTCTGAGGTAAATCAGGACAGGAAGCACCCTTAATGTGCTTGATGGAAACATCTGTAAGTTCTCGACCGCGGGGCGTTCGCTTCAAGAATCCGATCTTTAAAAGATACGGCTCAATGACATCGACAAGCGTATCAACTTCTTCATTTAAGGTCGCCGCAAGCGTTTCAATGCCAACCGGACCTCCCCTGTAATTGTCGTGTATAACCCCCAACAATTTTCGGTCGATATCATCCAACCCGCTTTGATCGATACGAAGCGTCTGCATTGCCTCGCCAACAATTTTCTCGGTGATCTCACTATTAAGGGTCTTGACTTGCACATAATCCCTTACGCGGCGAAGAAGCCGGTTAGCAATCCGCGGGGTCCCGCGCGCCCGCCGGGATATCTCGACAGCCGAAGACTGATCAATGATAACATTCAACTTTTTTGCCGAGCGCATCACAATTTCGGCCAGTTCTTCGGGCGCGTAAAATTCCAAATGATAAAATATGCCGAAACGGTCTCGCAAAGGCGAGGACAACAGCCCGCTGCGTGTCGTTGCCCCGATCAATGTAAAAGGCTTCAAATTAAAATTGATCGTCTTAGCATAAGGCCCCTTATCAACTGTAAAATCGATCTTAAAGTTCTCCATGGCCGGATACAGGAACTCTTCAACAACTTTTGATAAACGGTGGATCTCATCGATAAAAAGAATATCGCCAACTTCAAGGTTCGTAAGGATACCAATGAGGTCCCCGGCGCGATCAATCGCAGGACCTGAAGTTACGGTGATCCGTGCTCCCATTTCATGGGCCACGATGTTCGCAAGCGATGTCTTTCCAAGCCCGGGCGGCCCGGAAAAAAGCATATGTTCAATTGGCTCTGCGCGCTGTTTCGCCGCCTGAATAGAAACCTGAAGATTATTGATCACATCATTCTGCCCGACAAACTCGCTCACACAGGACGGGCGTAATGACAAACTATAGACTTGATCTTCATCCGTTTCCTGATTAAATACGATTTTCCTCTTTTCGTCCATCACGATTTCCTATGATTGCCTACCAGCATCTTCGGCAGTATCAATCGGCACCATATTGTCCTTATTACGCAATATCTCGATATCTTCAAACGTCCGTTTTTGTACCGCCTCAATCTCCTTTAAACGGATAAGCTCAAGGATCGCCAAAAAAGTAACAACCATCTCAATCTTACTTCTTGCCTTTCGAAACAGCTGGCTCAGCGAAACTTTCGATTCATCAAGCAGGCGGTGTAAAATATCATGGATTTTCTGCTCGACGGTGTATTCTTCAGCGATGATCTCATGAATGATCTCCTCGGGAACCTTGTTAAGGGCATCAGACAGAGCGTTAATCAGATCGAAAAGACTGGCTTCAAAAAAGATCTCTTTCGCGTCTTCCCTGAGCTGATTCTTGACCTCCTCGTCAACAGTCCGCGAAAAGAAATCTTTGCGCTTAAGCTCCTTCTCTTTCAGGGCATCCGCGATTTCCTTGAACTTTTTATATTCCTGAAGCCGGCGGACCAGCTCATCACGCGGGTCTTCCTCCTCGTCCTCCTCTTCCATCGGATCCGGCGGAAGAAGCATTCTTGACTTGATCTGCATAAGTGTTGCGGCCATCACAAGAAAATCACCGACAATATCCAGATCCAACATCTCCATCATCTTGATATATTCCATGTATTGCTTGGTAATCTCGGCGATCGGAATGTCGCTGATATCAATGTCATTCTTCTTAATCAGATAAAGTAGCAGATCTAAAGGCCCTTCAAAGATGTCTAATTTGAGTTTATATCCCATAACATTCCTGTCTAATTATTAAAAACACCAAATCCCAAATGACAAAAAACAAATAATTCCGAAATCACAAATTCAAAATACCAAATTCTCATCTATAAACAAGCTGTTTTGGTCATTGAGATTTGGTTGTTGGAATTTATTTGTCACTTGACGCTTGTTTTTTGGAATTTAAATTTCACGATTCATGCTGTTTTATTTAGATACATATGGTTTTGTTAAAATATGACCTCTTTAATTTCAGCAATCGTTTTCTTAGCGATTACTTGTGCTTTCTTACGCCCTTCCTCCAGAATATCTTGAATGCGGCCTTTATCTTTTTCAAGCTCAGAACGTCTCGCGCGTATGGGCGCTAAATAATCAATTAATATATCCGCTAATATCATCTTGCAATCTGTGCATCCTTTTTGCGCTTTTGTGCACCATTCGTGAACTTCATTTTTCTTTTCAGGCGCGAACACCTCATAATAACTACAGACATTACATTTATTCGGATGCCCGGGGTCGGCCAGCTTGATCCTCTTTGGATCCGTGAACATATTCTTTGCTTTTTTCTTTATTTCTTTCTCAGGGTCACTGAGATTGATCGCATTTTGATAGCTTTTGCTCATCTTGCGCCCGTCAAGACCCAAAAGGCGCGGTGTTTTTGTTAAAATAGCCTCACAATCCGCGAAGAAATTCGTTTTGTAGATATGATTGAACCGCCGAGAAATCTCGCGCGTTAATTCGATGTGCGGCAACTGGTCTTCACCGATCGGCACAGCATTGGCCCTGTATAACATAATATCCGCCGCCTGAAGAACAGGATATCCAAGAAACCCGTAAGTTTGCAGATCTCTCGTTTTAATCTCGCGCAATTGTTCTTTATAGGTAGGATTGCGCTCCAGCCACCCCAAAGGAGTTATGCAGGAGAATATCATCTGAAGCTCTAAGTGCTCGGGAACATGGGATTGAACAAAAATAATTGATTTTTCCGGGTCAATCCCGTAGGCAATCCAATCGATCGCCATATCCACGATATTTTCCTGGATTTCCTTGCTCTGCGCGTACTCCCCCATAAGCGCATGCCAATCAACAATCCCAAAAATGCAGTTGTAATTATTTTGAAGTTCGAGCCAATTATTCAACGCGCCTACCAGGTGTCCAAGGTGCAGCTTTCCGGTCGGACGCATTGCAGAGAAAACTATTCTTTTCATAATGTCTGGACGATCGATTCTACTTCATAGGCTTCAATAATATCGCCTTGTTTATATTTATCAAAGCCATTTATTGTAACACCGCACTCCATCCCTTCCGAAACATCCTTCACGTCATCTTTGAACCGCTTAAGCGACCCAATAGCCCCCGAGAAAATAATTTCCCCATCGCGGATAATATCCGCCTTGGCCTTCCGGTGAACTTTTCCTTTTTGAACATAGCACCCTGCCACAATACCCTGCTTTGAAAGCTTGAATACTTCTCGAATTTCGATGCGGCTTAAGAAGTTTTTCTTGATCTTCGCTTCCAGAAGGCCTTCAAGCGCTTTTTTCATATCGTTAACCGCATCATAAATGATCCGGTATTCGCGGACATCGACAAGTTCTTTCTCGATCTCTTCTTTAGCTCTTAGATCAACTCCAACGTGAAAAGCAATAACGATCGCATTAGAAGCAACCGCCAAAAGCACATCTGAAGCGTTGACATCTCCAACAGCCGAATGAATAAATTTTACTTTCACCTTATCACTCGGGATCTTTTCCAAAGAATCCTTCAGCGCCTCGAGTGATCCCTGGACATCAGTTTTTAAGATAACATTGAGCTCTTTAATGGCGCCTTCTTGCAATTGCGAATGCAGGTCCTCAAGCGTGATTCTGGGTGTAGCCCGTAATTTCTTATTCTTGATCTGGTCCTGACGTCTTTGCGTTATTTCTCTGGCCTGCTTTTCATCTTCAACAGCATAAAATAATTCACCGGCCTCCGGCACATTGGAAAGCCCAAGCATTTCTACCGGCATTGAAGGCCCGGCTCCTTTGATCAAACAGCCATGATCATCGAACATTGCGCGGATCTTCCCGTAAAACGGCCCTAAGACAACGATATCCCCTTCGTTGAGGGTTCCGCTTTGAATGATCAATGTTGTCACAGCGCCCTTGCCGTGACTTAAATGGGCTTCAACAACTATCCCTGATGCTTTCTTCTGGTCATTCGCCTTCAGTTCAAGCATTTCAGCCTCGAGAAGGATCAATTCAAGTAATTCGTCAACACCCTCACCGGTCACACCAGAAACCCCAGCAACAACTGTTTTACCACCCCAATCCTCAGACATTAGATCATGCTCTGAAAGTTGCTTTTTCACACGGTCCGAATCAGCATTTTTCTTATCCATTTTTGTTAAGGCCACAACAATAGGAACCTCAGCCGCGCGGGCATGATCGATCGCCTCCATAGTCTGGGGCATAAGCCCCTCATCGGCGGCAACAACCAAAACAACAATATCCGTAATATGCGCGCCTCGGGCACGCATTGCGGTAAAAGCTTCGTGTCCCGGCGTATCAAGAAATGTAATACGTCCCTTTGGAACAGAAACCGAATAGGCTCCCATATGCTGCGTAATCCCGCCGTGCTCTCCGTCAGCAACCTTGCTTTTACGTATTTGATCTAAAAGCGTTGTCTTTCCATGATCAACGTGTCCCATAAAAGTAACTACGGGAGCTCTGGCCTTCAAAAGGCTTTCATCTTCCTCTTCTTTCTTATGGGTTTCAATAAGCTGCTGCTCTTGGGTTCGGATCTTCGCTAAATTAAAGCCAAAATCCTGCACAATACGGCTAACAATATCCGCATCAAGAGCTTGATTGATATGACAAAAAGCTCCCATCTTCATCAAGTGCTTAAGCAAAACACTTGGCTTCTTCTGGAGTTTAACACTGAGATCTTTAACTGTAATCGGAACTTGAATTTCGATATCAGGCAAAGATTCATCACGTGAAACTTCTTTTACCGCTTCAGTAACAACTGGAGCTTCCTGCTCGGCTATCCCCGGAATACCATTTGAAGAAAGAGATGCTTTAACGTCATCTTTCTTTTCTGAAACAGCAGAAGTTCCCGTTTCACTTTTTGCCGCTAGAGAAGGTTTTTTGCGTTTTCGAGCCAGAGGTTTAAGCGTAATAACCGGCGATTTACTGATCTTCGGATGCGGTTTGAAAATATCCTTGCTAGACACCCTTTTTACGATTGTTTTCTTCTTTACAGTTGTTCCTTTTTCTGTTGTTCTTACAGGTTTTGAAACAACTTTTTTCGTCTTGGGTTTACCTTTTACCTCTTTATCTTCAACAGCCTTTTTCTTCGTTTCTGCCGCCTTCTTTGTCTTCATCGCTGAAACCGGCTTTGCCTTGACAGACTTTTTTGTCGTTGCCGTTTTTTTCGCAACCTTCTTCTTTGCCTCACCTGTCATTTTTTTCTTTGTTTTCTTCGCAGATGCCTCTGCTTCGGCAGGCTTACCTACCGTTGTTCCTTTTTTTTGGGGCGTTTCTTTTTTACTTGTCTTGAGCTCGCTTTTGATAACAGAAACAACTGCCGCGCTAAGAACCTGCTCGCTATCCTTCGCTTTAAGTTTTAGAGACCGTAATGCTTTAAGAACGGCATCACTGGTTATATTAAGATCTTTTGCTAGTTCTGATACTTTCATAAATTCCTATCCTTTAAGTAATGCTTTTGCCTCTTTGATCATCTTTTTGACTTTCACCTTACCAAAACCCTTTATTTGGATTAAATCATCCACACTGGCTTCAGCGATCTTCTCCAGCATATCGAACCCTGCTTCGGTCAATTGGGCGATAGCCTTCTCTCCAACACCGGAAAGATCAGCAATAGAAACTTCTTCCTCAGATTCTTCATCAGGCACTTCCTCTTCCTGAAGCTCTTTCCATTGTTCAAACGAGAATAAATTCAATTCCCATTCGACCAATTGGCTGGCTAAACGCACATTTTGCCCATGTTTGCCGATCGCCAAAGATAGCTGATCATCGGCAACAATGATATTGGCTTTTTTATCATCATAATCAAGCTGGATCTGTGATATTTCGGCCGGAGAAAGCGCCGCTTGAATGTATTCTTTAATATCCGATGCAAAACGGACAATATCAATCTTCTCTCCTTGAAGTTCTGAGACGATATTCTTAACGCGGGAACCACGCATTCCGACACATGCCCCCACGCAATCCACTTTTTCATCTTTTGAATAAACAGCGATCTTTGTCCTCTCGCCGACATCCCTGGAAATCGCCTTGATCTCAACGATCCCCTCAAAGATCTCAGGAACTTCTAATTGGAACAGACGTTTTATAAAATTAGGATGGGCTCTTGATAACATGATTTGTGGACCTCGATTTTCGCGCCGCACATCTAAAACATAAGCCCGAATACGGTCTCCCTGCCGAAATTCTTCTTTTGAAGACTGTTCCTTTTTGGGAATATAAGCTTCAGTCTTTCCAAGGTCAACAATGATACTTCCCTTCTCGAAGCGATAAACGGCTCCGCTGATGATTTCTCCAATCCTTTCTTGATATTCACTAAACACAACATCTTTCTCGGCCTCGCGGATTCGCTGAATAACAACTTGCTTGGCCGTTTGGGCTGCGATACGCCCAAATTCACTCGAGCGGATCTCCTCATTGCCGGCATACGCAGTCAGCTTTCCAGTCTTGGTATCCAAAACAGCACGGATATCTTCCTCTTTATCAACCGTCCATAACTTCCTGGCAGCCGATGCAACCGCCGCCTCAACAGCCTCTATGAGAATTTCTTTTTTGATGCCCTTATCACGCTCCAACTGTTCGAGAATTCCTAATAATTCAACGCTTTCCATAACCTCTTCCTTCCTTTATTTCTATTCGATCACCTGCACCGCTTTAGAAATAGACCCTAACGGTACTGTGATGGTTTTATCGTTCGTTTTAATCAAAATTTTATCTTCATTCACTTCAACCACCTCGCCAAGATGCTCGACCTTTCCCTCAAGCGCATCCAAAAGATGAAACCTTACTTCCCGCCCTAATACCCGCAAAAAATCCTTTGATGTTTTAAGCGCCCTGTCCAATCCTGGAGACGATACTTCAACAACATAATTTCCGTCAAACCATTGCCTTTTTTCTATTTCACGATCAACTTTTTTGTTAATGAACGTGCATTCGCCAATAGTAATCCCACCAGGCCGGTCCGCAGCAATATCGATCACAACAGTATTCCCACGCTGCTTCACGTTTAATTCAACAATCTCTGCGGATAACTCTTCAATATATGGCATTATAAGAGCTTCAATCTGTTCTGTCAATTTATCCTGCATACCGATCCTGTCATCTCTGAGACTTTTTTCTTCACCTGGCCCTTTTCGGCCAGTATCACTTCGTTAGTCTCGCGGTCCTTGATCTCAACTTTACCCTCAGCAAGATTCCGCTTGCCAATCGTTATCCGGACCGGGATACCGATGAGATCAGCGTCATTGAACTTCCTTCCCGCCGTTTCTTCCCGGTCATCAACGAGGACCTCCAGGCCCTGCGCCGTTAAGTCCGCATAATACCGATCTGTAAGATCCTTGATTTCCTTATCCTCCTTGGATCCTTGTATCGGCAAGATCTCCACATCAAAAGGAGCGACCTGACGCGGCCATATAATCCCTTTATCATCATTATGCTTTTCAATGATCGCCGCAATCACCCGGCTAACACCAATCCCATAACATCCCATAATGATCGGCTTCTGTTTTCCATCCTCATCAAGGAATTGCGCCCCTTGAGCCTGGCTATATTTCGTTCCCAATTGAAAGATGTGGCCTAATTCAATGGCGACCTGCGCTGTGAGATTTCCCTTTTTACATTTCGGACACGGTTTACCCTCCGCATTTTCTTCGCTCGCGCCCGCTTGAAAGCCACATGCGCTACAACTCACGACCGTATCTTCACCGATAGAAGCCGGGACCATAAATTCATGTGACACATCTCCGCCCATCGCCCCGGAATCAGCCTCTAAAATAACGGTTTTTAAACCACACCGCTGAAAAACATTTTTGTATGCCCCGTACATCAAGTCATAATTTTTCGCAAGCCCCTTCTTATCACGGTCAAAACTATACGCATCCTTCATAATAAATTCACAGGCCCGAACAATACCGAAACGTGCGCGTAATTCATCGCGGAATTTCGTTTGTATCTGATAGAGAACAACCGGAAGCTGACGGTAAGACTGGATAAAATCTTTAACTAAATTCGTGATCACTTCTTCATGGGTCGGGCCTAAACACATTGGACGCTTACGATTATCTTCAAACTTGATCATAACATCCGCTAACACTTCATCACGCCCGGTTTGTTTCCAGAGATCAATCGGATGCAAGCATGGCAGAAAAAGTTCATTGGCGCCGATGGCATTCATTTCTTCACGGATTATGTCCTCGATACGTTTAAGAACTCTTAAACCCAGCGGAAGGTATGAATAAACACCCGAAGTAAGCATGTGCACCAGTCCCGCACGTAACAAAAGTTGGTGGCTGACCGCTTCTGTCCCAATTGGCGTTTCTTTGAGTGTCGGTATAAAATAATTTGACCATTTCATATCGATAATATCCTATTCATTAAAAAATCCCTCTGGCAATTTAACCATGCGTTTGTGGAATTTTTGCATGCAGGAAGGCTGTTTCTTATCCATAACCCATTCTCCAAGAATTTCACCCGCCTCGCTCATCCCGCTTTGCTTAAACTGAAAGATGTCATTTATAACAATCTTGTCAGTCGCATTGTCAAAATAGACATCGGAAACAGCTGTCACGCGACGAACTCCGTCCATAAATAATTCCACGTGGACAATAAGATCAATTGATTTTGCAATAATCTTCTGGATTTCAAGAGTCTCAAGCTGAATGCCGGTCATCAGCATGATCGTAAGCATACGGTTAAAACAATCTTCTGTCGTCTCCGAGTGAACAATCGCCAATGAACCGCTATGCCCGCTGCTAATAGACTGAATCAGATCGAGCAATTCCTCACCACGAATTTCACCGATAATGACACGGTCTGGACGCATTCGCAGAGAATTGACAAAAAGCTCCCGCATTGAAATTTCCCCTTTCCCTTCGATATTTGCGGGTTTCGATGCCAGACTAACCACATGGTCCTGAACCAAACGTAATTCGGGGGTATCTTCAATTGTAATAATACGCTCATGAGAAGGAATGTGGCGTGAAAACACATTGAGCAGCGTTGTTTTACCTGCACCTGTTGAACCGCAAAAAATAACGTTACATTTTACTTTCATCGCCGCAATCAGCAAAGTCGCGATCTTTTTATCAAGCGTTTTCAGTCCCAACAGATCATCCACGGCTGCAATCTCGTCACTAAATTTTCGAATCGTCATAATCGGCCCCATTAGCGAGCAAGGCGGAAGAATAATATTAACCCGCGCTCCATCTTCTAATGAAAAATCGACATAAGGCGAAGATTCATCGACGCGTTTATTTGATCCGGATCCGGCTAGGATTTTCTGAACAGTATGAAAAAGTTCAGGATTGCTCTCAAACTTTATATCCGATTTGTAGATGCGTCCTTCACGTTGTATATAAACTTGTTTGGCCCCGTTGACCATAATTTCTGAAATGGTGGGGTCCTCCATGAGAGGCCGCAGAGGCCCCATGCTTATCGCCGCGCTGACAAGCGTGCGGATAATTTCACTGCGCTCCTCAAGATCTAATTGAACATGATGCCTGTAACAGAAATCAGAAATAGATTGATTGACAAAATTTCTTAACTGATCTTCGTTCATGGTATCTTTAACTTTAAGGAAATCCGTTTCCTTAATAAGATACCGGTTCATCCTCTCTCTTAAATCTTCTTCGCTCATTTTAGGCCTGCCTTATTATAGGTTAAAATAGAGACTCGTTTACGGGAACATTTTTCTAACTTGAGTAAACCAACCGCTAATGTTATCAATCCAACCAAAACGCGAGAAATCACTGTAAAACACAAACAGCGCGAGCAAAATGATCAAGCCAAATCCCAAACGGGCAATGTATTCATCAATTTTTGGGGGCAATGGCTTTCCTCTTACTTTCTCGATGCCAAATAAAAAAAGATGGCCTCCATCCAAAGGGATTACCGGCAATAAATTGAAAATGGCAAGACTGGCGCTGATCACACCAAGGATAAATAGCAAATGCGATACCCCCTCTTGTGCCGCACCTTTAACGATATAAAATATTCCGACGGGACCTGTTACAGATTCGCGCGCTGATTTTGACCCAATGACCATCTGATACAGAGACTCGTAAGTTAACTGTGTAATGTACACTAACTCTTCACCGGAGTGAACAAGTGAAGCCCAAATTCCAAATTTGTATAGGTCAAGTTCCTGTTGCGGTCCAATACCAATTTTACGAATCTTAACTGTCTGCCCATTCTCATCAGTATGCTCATCAATCCTCGGCTTAATAGCCTTTACTAGAATTTGGCCATCACGCACAAGCTTCAATACAATCTGTTTTCCTGTCGAATCTGCAACCGCCCCTTTTATATCCGTCCAACTTGTAATTTCTTGATTATCAATTTCAATGATTCTGTCACCGCCTTGTAATCCCGCGTTTTCTGCAGGAAATTCCTCAACAAGCCCGCCAATAACGTTCGACATATTGTCTATGCCTAAATCACGAATCATTCTAGGCCGCCCAACCAAATTAGGTTTTTCCGTTATCTCCGGAATAACAGTCAATGTTGTCTCTTTTCCATCACGCAAAACTGTTATTTCAACTCTTTTCGGATTCTCCCCTTCGAGCTTCCATTGAAGGTTTAGCCATCCGTGAACTTCTCTGGAGTCAACGGCAATAATTTTATCACCAGCCCGTAAACCGGCCACTTGAGCCGGCCCGCCATCAACGAGTTCGGCGATCGTTGTTGATTGTCCCGGATAGCCGATCATAAAAACAAAAATGAAACTGATATACGCCAGGAGGAAATTAACAACTGGGCCATTTAAAACGACTAGCGATCGATGCCCAATCGGTTTTGAATAAAATTCTCCAGAGGTGCCTTTACACTCCATGCGATCATCCCCTGCCATTTTGACATACCCACCCAGAGGAATCGCATTGATCATATAGGTTGTTCCATTATAGACCTTGGAAAAAAGCGTGGGACCAAAGCCTAATGCAAATCGCTTGACATCAACACCAAGACGTTTAGCTGTAATAAAATGTCCCCACTCGTGAACTATGATGAGTACACTTAAAACAGCGACGAATACAACAACACTTTGAATATTTGAAACAACACTTCCGATCATAATCTTTACCTAAAAATGAGCCTTTCCGTTTCCTGCCGGGTCCATTGATCCGTCTCTAATATTTTCTTAAGCGTTGGGTTCTTTATTGTTCTATGCCGAAGGACAATTTTCTCAACAATCCGGTAAATATCTGAAAACTTGATTTTCTTGTTGAGAAAAGCATCGACGGCTACTTCGTCAGCCGCGTTCAATACACTCGGCAATGTTCCTCCTCGGCGTCCAACGTGGATCGATAAGGCTAAAGCGGGAAACTTATTTGTATCCGGCTTCTTGAAATTAAACTGTCCTAATTCAAAGAAATTCGTCGGCTTTAGCCCTGATTCCAATCTCTCCGGATAAGTCAGCGCATATTGGATCGGCAAACGCATGTCCGTTATGCTCAACTGGGCGATAATCGAACCGTCTTTGAACTCTGCCATCGAGTGAATGATCGCCTCGGGATGAACAACAACTTGGATCTGGTCTATCGAGAGCTGAAATAAGACTTTCGTTTCGATAATTTCAAACCCCTTATTCATCAGCATGGCAGAATCAACCGTGATCTTCTTTCCCATCTTCCAACGCGGATGATTGAGAATCTGATTGACAGACAGATGATCAAATCGCGACTTCGGCACATCCAATAAAGCCCCGCCTGAAGCCGTTAAGTGGATCTTTTTAAGTTCACCGCGGTTTCTGCCTTCTAAACATTGAAAGATCGCGCTTTGCTCGCTATCAACAGGAATAATCGTCGCTTTATGCCGCTTCGCTTCGCTGATAAGAATATCCCCGGCAATCACCAGAGCTTCTTTGTTAGCCGGAGCAACTGTTTTTCCAGCACGTATCGCGCTTAAAAATGGACCTAAAGCAGCGCTCCCGCGCATAGCAATAACAACAATATCAACACATTTTAACGCAACAAGGCTTTCAAGGTCTTCTTCGACATTTAGAATGCGCGTCTGGCGCGCTCCTAGATGTTTCTTAAGGTATTCGACACCCTTTGTGCTGACGGCAACATGCGTTGGAGAAAATTTTCTGATCTGCCGTTCAAGCAGCTTAAAGTTATTATACGCTGTCAATCCAACAACTTTAAATTTGTTTGAAAAGCGCTCAATAACTTTTAAAGTGCTGATCCCAATTGACCCCGTTGATCCGAGGATAACAACTTTTTTAAGCCCCATTTTTTATTGCATTAAAACCTGTGCCATATAAAAATAAAACGCCGGTGCAGAAAACAAAAGACTGTCGATCGCATCTAAAACACCGCCTAAGGCCGGTAATAATTTTCCTGAGTCTTTAACATTACAATCACGTTTAATGAGAGATTCGGACATGTCACCCAGTTGCCCGATCCCGCCAAAAAAGAGACCGATTAAGACGACGTGAGTAAGAGAGAAATTGATTTCAGCCGGGAGCAAAGACCGTGCAAGTATTGCCGCGACAGCGCTGAAAATAAAACTCCCGATACTCCCTTCAATTGTTTTATTTGGGCTGACTCGCGGTAACAAGGGGTGTTTTCCAATCTTGCTGCCGACCAATAACGCGCCCATATCCCCGCATTTTGTGATCAAAAGAATGAAACCAAGGAGCTTGATACCCTCTACACCGGGAAGAAGAACCCTAATCTTAAGTAAGAAGCTAAAGAACCATGAGACATACAGAACACCGAAAAGTGTTGTTGAAATTCCAACAATCGCGTTGGTATTATCTCTGCGGTTTAATTGTAGAATAAAGATCAAAAGAAGAACTAGGACGATGAAAAGCAGTTCCCATCTTTTTGTCGGCTCAAACTGGAAAAAAATCGATAAAGGAATCAATACCCCTAATATGATTCCGGTATAACTATAGATCGGAATGCCTTTTTTCTTGATCAAATAAAAGAATTCATAAAGCCCGCCAATCGTTAAAGCCAAAATAACTAAAATACACACCCATTGGTTCAATACGGCAAAAAGACTTAACAAGATCATAATTATTGAACTTACCAATCGATCCTTACTCATTCTATTGTTCCTCTGTAACTAGTTTTCCGAAACGTCTTTCCCGTTTTTGATAATCAAGAATCGCTTTTTTGAATTCTTCTGTATTAAAATCCGGCCAGAGTTTTTTTGTAAAATAAAATTCCGCATAAGACAGCTGCCATAAAAGAAAATTGCTGATCCGCTGCTCACCAGAAGTTCGAATTAAAAGGTCCGGATCAGGCAGCCCGTTTGTATAAAGGGACTGGCTTATCGTATCCTCACAAATATCCTCGATATTTAATTGTCCCGATTGAACTGACTTAGCAATGCTTTTAACCGCGTTAATGATCTCGACACGCGCCCCGTAATTAAACGCTAAATTGACAATCAATCCTGTATTATTTTTTGTTTCATCAATAACTTTCGCGATCGTTTCAAAAAGAGTTTTTGGAACCCTTTGTTTTTGACCGATCATTCTCAGCTGAATATTATCATTCTTTAACTTCTGGAGTTTCTTATCAAGAACTGCCGTGAGTATATTCATAATAAGTGATACTTCATTTTCTGGCCGGTCCCAATTCTCAGTTGAGAACGTAAAAAGAGTGACCACTTCAATGCCGATTTCCTGCGCCGCATCAATGATCTCTTCAACGCGCCGGACACCTTCAATGTGGCCCTTGGCTCTTGGAAGTGATTGCCCCTCTGCCCAACGGCCGTTACCATCCATGATAATGGCAACATGCCTTGGTATTATTGTTTTATCGATTTGCTCTGACATAACTATCGGATTCGCCCCTATGTAAATAAAATGGGGGATTACCCATCCCCCATTCGAAAATCATCCAAACCATAAAAGCGCATTTCTTAATTCATCACATTAATTCCTATTTTCCTCTACAAAGAAAACTAGGGTAGAGCGTTTGAACTAAAAATTACATCGGCAATACAAGCGTTTGCAATTCCTTGATCTTTTTATCAAGATTCTCTTTAATTTCTACAGCTTTATCTAAACGGGTTTTCAGATCATTATTATATGCCTTGGTTTTCTCAAGAAACCCTTCGATTTGACCAATTTTATCCTGAGCTCTTTTCAACTCAGCTTTTAACGAGATGACTTTCACCTTAGATTTCTGAAAATTTTCTTCAGAAACCAAACGTTTATAACGTTCGCCATTTAGCTGCTCCTGCACATAACTCGCATCTTGACTATAACGTATGGCTAAGCCACAACTTAAAACAAGCAACACAATCACGAATCCGATTAATACAGTTCTCATTTTTACTTACCCTCGATAATAAGGTTATTAATAGATGAGCCCTACCTGCCTTCAGCCATAGTCTTAGGCAAAATAACGATCTCAACACGACGGTTTTCCTGTTTCCCTGCTTTAGTCGCATTCGACGCAACAGGACGGAATTCACCATATCCAGTTGCCGACAAACGTTTCGGATCGATTCCTTCCTTGTCCTCAAGATGATGCACAACGCTTAACGCCCTGGCCGCTGATAATTCCCAATTTGATTTCCAACCGGAAACTTTGATCGGCACATTATCCGTGTGCCCCTCGATCCCGACATTCAGATCAGAAACGGTCGTTTTCAAAACAGAAGCAACTTTATCCAATTTGCTCAATGAATCGGTACGAAGATCAGCTTTTCCGGAAGCAAACAGAACTTCGGACACAAAAGTGATAACCAAACCCTTTTCAAACATATCAACCTGCACTTCATTATCATCAATTTCAGAACTTAAACGGGATTCTAGTTCCGCTTTTGCCCGCTCCAGATCGGTCAATTGACTCTTTAATTTGGAAATTTTTTCAACATCAGAACGTCTGCCTTTTTGAAATATCAAAGTGCACCCGCTTAAGGCAACGCTTATGATAACAACCAACAACAATGAAAGGAAATTCGAAAAATATTGGTTCATGCTCTCTCCTCCTTTTAGAATAACTCACAGTATCATAGGCAGAATTTAAAGTCAAGAAATTTATACCAACTTAATGCCCTGCAATAAGATAGGTTCCTAACGAATAATAATTTCATCCCGCTTTGTTCCTATCGAAATGTACTTGACCCCAACTTTTAGAAGCTGTTCAAGGCGTTTGATATACTTTCGTGCATTTTTAGGAAGATGGCGATAGGAACGTACCCCGCTGGTTGGCCGCATCCACCCATCCATTTCCTCATAAATCGGCTTTGCCTGGCTTAAAATCTCAAAATCCGTAGGAAAATCTTTATAAACCTTTCCTCGATATCGATAACTCGTACATATCTTTATTTTTTTCAGGCCATCAAGAACATCCAGCTTCATAATCGCAAGATCAGAAATTCCGTTAACAATAACAGCATATCTAACAAGGACGCTATCAAACCAGCCGCAACGACGCGGCCGCCCTGTCGTTGCCCCAAACTCATTGCCTTTTGTTCGGATTTCCTCCATGAGGCACGTTGAAAATTCTGTCGGGAATGGTCCTTCGCCAACACGTGTCGTATAGGCTTTTACACACGCAATAGCTTTGTCAATTTTTGTCGGCGCGACACCGCTGCCTACGCAAACACCGCCAACAATCGAGTTTGATGATGTCACGAAAGGATATGTTCCAAAATCAATATCCAGAAAAGTTCCTTGGGCCCCTTCAAAAAGAATTGACTTCTTTTTATCAATAGTCCTGTTAAGATACAGCATCGTATCACATATATACGGTGCCAGTTTTTTTCCATACGCGAAATATTCTTTATAAATACCTTCAAAAGAATAAGCTTTATGATTAAAAACTTTCTGGAAGACTTCGTTCTTTTCTCTAAGATTATCTTCCAATTTCGCCTTGAGGATTCGGGGATTAAGCAGATCAACCATCCGGATACCACAGCGGGTCACCTTATCGGCATAACATGGGCCAATTCCCCGTCCTGTTGTTCCAATTTTATTTTTTCGCTTTGTTTCACGCAATCCATCGAGAACGCGATGATAGGGCATGACAACATGGCAGCGGTCGGAAATTTTTAACCGACTAGCAGGAACTTTCAGCCCCCTTTTCTCCAAGGCCTTGATCTCCTCAAGTAACGCGAGCGGGTCAACAACGACCCCATTGCCTATCACGCACACCTTTCCTTTATGCAAGATTGCCGAAGGAAGCAAGTGAAAGATATACTCTTTATTTCCGACAACAACGGTATGGCCAGCATTATTCCCGCCTTGATATCTAACCGTTACATCGGTATCCCTGGAAATAATATCAATAAGCTTTCCTTTACCTTCATCGCCCCATTGAGCACCCATAACAACAAGGTTCATTAGATTCCTCTCTCTTAAGTGTAATCAAACTAACCTTTTGCGATCATACACAATATGTTAGTTCTCATCGTTTTACAATAATTCTTAATTTTCCTAAACAATCACCTTGCAAGAAAATACCCCAATCCGATACCAACCGATAAAAACAAAGCGGCTGATATCCCTTTGTAATACAGAATCATTTTCATCTTTTTTCTTGCTCGGCCTAAAAAAAGAATCACAATCCAAGCAGTGATTAAAGGCAAGTTCGCCGTAACACTATAATAAAAAAAAGATAAAAACACAAACTTCGCGTTACCACCACTCATTAAATATGAATGAACAATAAAAATGTACTCGTCCTGAGGATATATCGAGCTGCACAAAGTTACGATAAAGCCGCTGCCCATGGCGAAGAGAATAAATCTTACAAAAATAAAAAATTTCTTTACTTTACCCGCTGGTTTTTCATCGCTGAGGGTTTCAAAAAAAGCCGGTACCTTGTACTTGAACCGTCCTGTATCAAAATATTTTTCGTATTGCCATCTATCACTAATATTTAAAAAGCCGAGAACAAGAAAAACTGCCGCAAGCAGAAAGTAAAGAATGCGAAGAGTGTGCATAACCACCGGGGTGGCAATAATATAGTCAAAAAATCCGGCTGCCAACCCAAAATGTGTTAACCCGGAGAACAGGATGAAAAGCAGGCCTAACCAAAAAACACGCTTTTGGGTGTATCCGACAAGCGAAAGATACATGATAAGGATCAGGGCCGATGCTAACCCGCAAGGGTTGATACTGTCGCCAATACCAGCCGTGAAGGCTGGAAATAACGCAAACGAAGGGTATTGTTTTAAATTGTAACGATCCATGTAATTACTTAGACCTTCAGGAGTTTTATGCATAAAACATCAACACTATTCGGCTTAACCACGTCCTAACAAAGCATTACGTACATTTTCCGCGATTTCAATAGCAACGCTTACTTTGGCTTCAGAAGTTGCAGCTCCCAAGTGAGGCGTAACAATACAATTATCATGCTTCAACAAAGGTGAATCCTTCGATAGCGGTTCCTGTTCAAAAACGTCAAGCGCGCATCCCGCGATTTTTCCTTCTTCCAAAGCTTTCGTTAATGCCCTCTCATTAATGATCCCTCCCCGCGCACAATTGATTACCCGGGCTGTCTTTTTCATCAAACTAAATTCTTCATCTGAGATAAGGTTTTTCGTCTCCTCACTCTTAGGTGCATGTATTGTTATATAATCCGATTGCGTGAGCAATTCTTTCAATCCAGTCATCGTAACATCTCTTAGGCCGACAGCTTCGATGGAAAGCAACGGATCATAGGCCAAGACATCCATGCCGAAAGCCTTGGCAAATTTCGCGACCGTCGAGCCAATACGGCCGAATCCAATGACCCCTAATGTCTTTTCATGAAGTTCAACGCCGCGGAATTTCAACCGGTCCCACTTTCCGGTTTTCAGAGAAGCGCATGCTTGGGGAATATTGCGCGATAATGCCAGGATCATGCTCATCGTATGCTCAGCCGTTGAGGTCGTGTTCCCCGAAGGCGTATTGATGGTAACAATACCTTTTTTTGCCGCCGCTTTCAGGTCAACGTTGTCTAACCCGACACCGGCACGGCCGATCACTTTAAGCTGGTCTGCCGCATCAAGAATATCCGCAGTAACTTTTGTCCCACTGCGGATAATCAAAGCATGATAGTCTTTAATGATTGACTTTAACTCTTCCGGAGGCAATCCGAAGCTGCAATCCACTTCAAAATTTTTAACCGCTTTTAATATATTGATCCCCTCATCGGCAAGTTTGTCGCTTATTAAAATTCTCATCGGTATTCCATAATTCAATATTTAAAACTAAACGCCTAAACACTGGATTTGTTATACAGCGCTTAGAGTTTCTTTGGTATAGAACATATTGCAGCCTCGCAATGACCTCGCTCAGATTCTCTTAAAATTGTGGGGTGCGGTGATGAATAATCGACCGGCCGAGAACCGCGCATATTTCCGGCGGTATTTGTGTCGAACCGGGTGTGAGCAGTAAATTCTCTCTCATTTCTTTTATATTTTTCCAGACCAAATAGGAATAGGCCTATTATTTCTTACCTTTGCCTGAGTGGATGATCACTTCATCGACAAGGCCATACTCTTTAGCCTCCTCAGCGGACATGAAATAATCGCGATCACAATCAGCTTGCACCTTTTCAAAATTCTGCTCGCTGTGATCAGCCAATATTTTCGTTAATTCTTCCTTCATGCGGAGGATTTCCTGAGCTTGAATGGAAATATCACTCGCGCTTCCCTGAACACCGCCCCACGGCTGATGGATCATAATCCGTGAATACGGCAGCGCGAAACGTTTGCCCTTTGCTCCGGCCGCTAGCAACAGCGATCCCATACTTGCCGCTTGGCCAATGCAATACGTACACACATCCGGTTTTACAAATTGCATCGTGTCATAGATCGCCAATCCGGCTGTTACGGCTCCCCCCGGAGAATTGATATAGATATTGATATCCTTATTGGCATCTTCGCTCTGAAGGAAAAGTAATTGAGCGATGATAAGATTGGCGACCGTGTCATCAATCGCAGTTCCAATAAAAATAATTCTATCCTTCAAAAGACGGGAATAAATATCATAAGCCCTCTCACCTTGGCCGCTTTTTTCGACAACCATCGGTACTAATACTTGAGATTTCGGTTTCATATTATTTAGCCTCCTCCCACTTTGCCTCTTTTAATAAAAGTTCCATAGTCTTAGCCGGTAAATTTCCGCCTTCTTTAACTTCGATATTCTCGACCTGAGCGATTTTGTCGAGAATCAAATACACTTTAACATCACGCTCCACAGGATTACGCAACTCCTTGCGCATTTCCTCTTCTTTCTTATTCATCTCTTCCGCCGAAAGGCCTTGGTCTTTTACCCTCTTTTTTTCTTCTTCAATCCGGTGCTCGATCTGCTTGCGCACCAATGTTTGCGGAACGGCCAATTTTGCCTTCTTTAAAAGATTTTCGATAATCTGATTTTCAATGTCAAAACGGTTTTGCCGGTCCTTATCTAATTCTAGCTGCCGTGAAAGGGATTTCTTGAATTCCGCCAAATTTGGATATCCCAGGCCATGTGCAAAGGCATCATCAATCTCAGCACTTTTATCCTTCCCTTGCCCCTGCTTGAAATATTCCAATGTTTTATTTATTTCCTCATCGGTCACTTCCGAGCTTTTTCGTGTAACCTTAATCCCCTTGTAATGATCGATCTTGACCTCAGGCTTAATGTCTAATTTGGCCGTAAAGGTAATCATTCCGTTTTTGAAATTAACATTTTCAATTTCCGGCATGTCAATAGGCGCCAGCTTCTCCCGCATAACCCCTTCATGATACACTTCCGGAATAAGCTTCTGAAAAACCTCATCCTGCGCATGTTTGCTATGTTGCGCCTCTAGGATATGCCGAGGCACTTTCCCCGTACGAAAACCTTTCACTTTAACGATCTTCCCCAGCTCTTTATAAACTTCATCAAATTTTTTCGAAACCCGTTCTTTCGAAATTTCAAATTTCAGTTCGCGTTTCACCGCATCAACTTTTTTAACTTCAACTTTCATTTCTTTTATGACTCCCTTCATTGTGTCTATTATATCGACCTAAAACCCTACATTTTAAAGCGCTCGCCCAAGTAAATCTTTTTCGCCTCCGGATCATTGATCAAGTCTTCTGCGGTTCCCGAAATCAAGATCCTTCCCTCAGCGATCAAATAAGCCCTATCGGTAATAGCTAATGTTTCACGAACATTGTGATCGGTCAAAAGAATACCCAATCCTCTCGCCTTTAAATCTTTAATGATTTCCTGCGCTTCGGCGACAACAATCGGGTCGATCCCGGAGAAAGGCTCGTCAAGAAGAAGAAATGAAGGATTTGTGACCAAGGCTCGTGTGATCTCCAATCGGCGCCGCTCGCCACCGGATAATGTATAAGCCTTGCTCCTTGCCAAATGCGCGATATTGAGCTCTTCCAGCAATGATTCCAGGCGGCGCTTGCGCTCGCGGGGGCTGATATCCAGCGTTTCTAAAATTGCCATGATATTTTCTTCAACCGTTAAAGTCCGGAAAATCGACGCCTCTTGCGCAAGATATCCCATTCCCAAACGGCAGCGGGCATGAATGGATTTTTTTGTAATATTTTCCTGGTCAAAGAAGATCTGCCCGGCATTAGCTTTGATAATACCTACGGTCATGTAAAAGGTTGTCGTTTTTCCCGCGCCGTTGGGTCCCAACAATCCAACAATTTCTGAACGGCCAACACTGATACTAAGCCCATCAACGACACGCCGATGTCCATATGTCTTGACTAAGTTTTTAGTTTCCAGAAGCTGCAAAAAGACTTCCCCCCTCAGTTAATAAAATTAATTTCGGGCTTCCTGATAAAGTCAGTTTTTGATCGACGGCATCATAAACCGCTTTTTTCGCAAAGCTCTTATTTTCTCCTTTTTCAATTTCAACATTTCCTAAGCAGACCATTTTTTTTATGCCGGTCATTTCTTTATCAAAATAAATTTCCATGCGATCAGCTTTCAATGTTTGATCTTCTTGAACAGCTACAACATTATCTTCAAACATCGCTACAGATTCCGCCTGGTTAATAATCATAGGCCCGTCAGATGTGATCGTAATCGTTTGACTTTCTTCTTTTTTTTCAGGATCTGTTTCGATCATAACGGTGACATCTTTCCGAATCTCAGCTGTCTTTAATCCCGGGCGGGCCTTCATGCCCGTGCCAGTAGCCATCATCCGCTCATCGGTAATCACCACATCATCTTCTGTCGTAACTAAATCCTCCATTCTGTTCCAGTCCAATGAATCGGTCATAAGCTGTTTACCATCTTCACTTGTGACCACAACATCGTCTTCCAAATGCATTTTTCCGCTGATCTGATCAACAGTTCCTGTTTTTGCTGTCACATTCATTTTTTGATCACCGAAAGTGTTGGCATCAACATTCGAGAGGATTATTTCACTGCCCACTATGTCGGCAGTGTCACCATTAACATTCCATGCCTTTTCACCGCTATCATCGTACCCCTGCAGATTGAACCCCTGAAATTTTTGTTCGGGATCCTCAGCGGAAAGCCATCCCGCGCTTAGCAAAAACGTTAACCCAAAAATGATGAAGATTTTTATTTTATGCCTCATATTTTCTCAAGATTGCAGGCCATTTTTTCTGCGTTTTTAAAATGAGTTCAATAACCTCTCTTACCGCACCGCATCCGCCTTTGCGTTTTGTAATATAGTCCGCCTTTTTTTTGACCTCGCTGACCGCATTGACAACAGCAACAGAAAAACCCACTTTTGTCAGAACCTCGATATCCGGAAGATCATCACCCATAAAACAAACCTGTGCGTCGCGAAGTTTGAAGTCCCGTAACAATTTTTGATAGACGGCGGTTTTTGGATACGCATCCTGACAAACCGCATTAACTTTTAAATCTTTCGCCCGTGCCGTAACCGCGCCGGCTGACCGCGCTGATAAAATAGCCGTTTTAAGGCCCGCTCGCTGAAAAAGAACGATCCCGAAGCCATCCTGGACATTGAACACCTTTATTTCCTTACCCTTTTCATCAAGGATAATATCACCCTTTGTAAGCACGCCATCAACATCAAGGATAAGAAGCTTAACTTTTTTAATTTTTTCTTTTAATCGCGTTTTCATACTAACCCTGCCTTTAGGAGATCCTGGACATCTAAGAGCCCCATGAGTTTACCTTTTCTATCGACAACCGGCAGCTCGTCAATCTTTTTATCTTGTAAGATCTGAAGAGCTTCCACAGCTAATTTATCTTTCGAAATCGTTGTGGGATTTTTGGTCATAACCTCAAAGATTTTACGCTCCAGAAGCTTCCGATCCGTCTCAAGATGCCGCCGCAAATCGCCATCCGTAAAAATACCGACAAATTTCCCCTTTCCGTTTAAAACACACGCCGAACCGCATCGCGCCTGGGTGATCGCCAGCAAAACATCTTTGACGGCCATTCCCTCCTTAACCTTTGGATATTGAGCGCCGCGCCGCATAATATCCTCAACTTTTAACAAGAGCCTGCGCCCCAGCGAGCCTCCGGGATGATAAAAGGCAAAGTTTTCCCTTTTGAATTCCCGCCGGACAATAAGACAAGCGGCAAGCGCGTCTCCCATGACAAGTGTTGCCGTCGTTGAAGCCATCGGCGCTAACCCCAACGGGCACCCTTCCTTCTTTACCGAGACATCCAGAACAATATCGCTGTACTGCGCAAGAGTCGATTTTTGATTTCCGGTGAGCGCAATAATCTTCGATTTGATCTTTTTAACCAAAGGCAATAACCTTTTGATTTCATCTGTCTCCCCGCTGCTCGAGATAACGATAACAACATCGTTTCTGGTCACTTGCCCCAAATCGCCATGGACCGCCTCGGCACTATGCATCCACAGGCTCGGCGTGCCTGTTGAAGACAGGGTTGCTGCAATTTTGCGCCCAATGATCCCTGTTTTTCCCATGCCGGTAACGATCACACGCCCTTTACACTTAGCAATAACATCAACGGCCTTTGAAAAACGCCCGTCAATTCTTTTCGCCAAATCCTTGATGGCCTGCGCTTCGGTCCGAATAACTTCTATTGCTTTTTTAAGCGGCATAAACGCTCCAGATGATCTTTATCGTTTAACAATTTTATCAATCGCCTTTAAATCAATGAGTAATTTTTCCAGCTTGTTGAGCTCTAGCATATTCGGCCCATCCGATAAAGCTTTTTTGGGATTGGGATGGACTTCCATGAATAAACCATCGCATCCAGCGGCAATGCCGCAACGCGATAATAGAGGAATGAATTCGCTATTGCCCCCGGAAACAGTTCCTAACCCTCCCGGTTGCTGGACACTGTGCGTCGCATCAAAAACAACCGGATATCCCGTCTTGCCCATGATCGCAAGAGAACGGAAATCCGTCACCAAATTGTTATAACCAAAACTTGTTCCGCGCTCGGTAAGAAGGATCTTTTTGTCGCCGGCATGCTCAATCTTCTTTATAGCCTGTTTGATATCAGCAGGAGCAAGAAATTGCCCTTTTTTGATATTAACGACCCGTTTTGTCTTTCCGGCAGCAATCAAAAGGTCCGTCTGCCGGCAGAGAAAAGCCGGAATTTGCAATATGTCTAAAACTTTTGCGGCCTCGTCCACTTCCAAAACAGAATGAATATCGCTTAAGACCGGAACCTTAACTGTTTCTCTGATCTCTTTTAAAATTTCTAAACCGCGGCGTATTCCCGGCCCACGGAAAGAATTAACCGACGTTCGATTAGCTTTATCATAACTGGCTTTAAAAATAAACGGGACTTTAAGCTTAGACGTGATCCTTTTAATCGCCATAGCCGTTTTCAACGCTAGCTCTCTGCTCTCGATAACACACGGACCCGCGATAAGCACGAACGGCGTCTTTCCCCCCATTTTAATTTTTCCGATATTAACCGTTTTTCCCATTATGGCTCTACCCTCGCACTCTTATGATAATAATTTCTCAACACGGGCCAGATCTTCCTGCGTATCAACACCAATTGTTTCAATATCCGTCACAACCGTTTTGATCTTGTATCCGAATTCCAACGCTCTGAGCTGTTCCAATTGTTCGCATTTTTCTAAATGTGACTTCGGTAAACTTTTGTAAGAGAGAAGAAAATCTCGTCGGTAAGAATAGATCCCTAAATGCTTATAGTAGATCACTTCATCCTCATCATCACGATTGTAGGGAATAACAGACCTGGAAAAATAAAGCGCGTTCATCTCACCGTCAACAACAACCTTAACCACATTCGGGTCTTTCAATTCTTTTTTTGTCGTCACTACTTTGATAGCCGTTCCCATCGAGCACGACGGATCTTCCACAAGAGTCGCAGCTAAAGCATCAACAACCGCATGATCAATCAAGGGTTCATCGCCCTGAATATTAACGATAATATCACCATCTATCGATTCAATCGCTTCAGCGATGCGGTCCGTTCCGGAAGCGTGATCTTTAGATGTTAGAACTGTTTTGGCTCCGAATTGCTCAGCGACCACAATGACGCGGTCATCATCGCACGCAATGATCAAATCATTTAATAATTCACTTTTCTTTGAACGCTCCCAGACATGTTGGATCATCGGCTTGCCGTTAATCAACGCTAAAACTTTACCCTCAAACCGTGTCGATGCCCATCGGGCTGGTATGACACCAATGATCTTCATTTTAATAATCCTTTATCGCTCTTGAAAGTTCTTCTTTGCTGACCGCAACGGCACCCATTTTCCCGACAACGATTCCAGCGGCGAAATTCGCGATCTGTGCCGCCTGACGTTTGGTCGCTCCCGCCGTAAGACTTAAAGTAAACGCTGAAATAACCGCATCCCCAGCGCCGGAGACATCATAAACTTCCTGCGCTTTCGTTTTAATCGAAACCGGCTTCTTCCCTTTTTCGAACAACCGCATACCATGTTCCCCGAGAGTAATAAGCAAGGCATCCAAACCCAAATAGCGCAGCAATTCCTTTCCGGCTAAATTGATATCTTTATTTCCCTTGAGTTTGTCGCTATGGATTTCGAGCTGTTCGGATGACTTGGACGTGATCTTGATATTGCGTATCGCATTTTCGGCTTCTTTAAGATTCGGGGTTATTGCAGTCACATTGCGGTAATAACTAAAATGTTCAACTTTTGGATCAACACTAATGATCTTTTTTTTCGCTAAAGCCTGCACGCGCACAAAATTCACAAGGTCGGGAGTAATTAAACCTTTTCCATAGTCCGATATAATGACAGCGTCGAATGTGTTGATATTACTTTTGATGAAATTGCAGATCTTTTGTCTGACTTCTTTATCTCCGGAGTTGTTTATCTTCTCCCGGTCAATACGAACAACTTGCTGGCCTTGGGCTACGACCCGGGTTTTGCATATCGTCGGTAATCTTTTATCAATAAATAACCCGCGTATCGCAACCCCTTCTTTCCTAAGCTGCCGCTTAAGGATATGTCCTTCCGGATCATTACCGATCCTCCCGATAAGCGTAACCTTGGCACCCAAACCGCGCAGGTTATGGGCCACATTCGCTGCGCCACCAGGGGTATAAAATGATTCTTTTTCTAAAACAACCGGCACTGGAGCCTCAGGAGAAATTCGCGAAACACTTCCCTGGATATACTGATCCAATATGACATCCCCGATCACAAGAATATTTTTTCTGCCAAATTTTAAAAAAATATATTCGTACATGCCTATTTGTTCAGGCTTATAATCCTTTAGTTAATGATATATTTATGATAATAATAGTATTATGTTAGGGTTTGTTCCAAGTGAAACGAAGCTGATTCTAACACAGTTTAAATAGGGAGTCAACAGCTTCTAAAACAGCTTTTGCCGGAACAAGTTCCAAATATTTTATGTCCCTGGGTTGGGCTTTTTTAAAGGAAATACCGCTGCTTCGCACGGGTAATACGCTAACAACCCTTGATTTTTCGCCAAGAGGCCCCCAGCGCTCAGGATTAATACCCGCTTGATTTCGCGTAAAGATCGAAATAACAGGCGTTCCGACCCCCGCAGCCACATGAACGGGACCGGAGTCATTGGAGACAAGAAGATCGCATCCCATCAAAAGACCTGCCAATTGACCGACGCTTGTTTTACCCGCAAGATTAACCGCTTCATTCTTCGATAAAGAGATGATTCTTTTTGCGATACTATCGGTATCTGAAGCCCCAATTATGACAATTTTCGCTTGATACTGCTCGATAAGAGCATCGGCCAATTCTGCAAAGCGATTTTCCGGCCACCTTTTCGCCGGATCACTTGCCCCTGGATGAAAAGCAATAAGCCGGTCATTTTCTGAAATATTATGCTCACGGCGGAATTGATCAACCCAGCACAGCGCATCTTCCTTGACAGGAAGATCAAGATCGACATCAGCGCATTCAATCCCAATTTTCTTTAAGACATCAAGGCAGTATTGTGCCTCGTGCTTTTCTCCCTTGTGACGCACATCTGTAATGGGCCGGTTCAGCAAAAATCCAAATTTGCTATTCTTATAACCGATCCGGACCGGAATTCCTGATAAGAAACACGTTAAATTTGTCCTCTTTTTTGTATGCAGCACAAAAGCGCAATCAAACTTCTCTTTTCGAATAGATCTGATCAGCTGTATGAACCCGCGTAATCCTTTATGTTCGCCATCCCGATCATCAACAAGAACTTTATCGAGGCAAATATTTCCATCGACAAGATCACGCGTAGCCAGAGCCACAAGAATAGCGATCTTGGAATTTGGATAAGCTTCCCGAAGAGCTTTGATCGCCGGTGTCGTTAAGACAACATCACCAATGCGATCGGTACGAACTATGAGGATATTTTTGTAATCAGTCATCGTTTTACTGGAATCGCGGTGACATCAACGAATAAAATGATCCATCGCGCCAAGAACATCTTCCGTGGATATCGCCTGCATACATGTATGCTTGTAAGCATTTTTCGGCTCCCGGCAAGCTGGACAATCAAAACCCTTTTTGATCATGTGACTGCGCGTTCCCCAAGGCCCATATTTTTGAGGTTCCGTCGGGCCAAAAAGAGCCAAGACCGGAACATTTAGATAACTCGCTAAATGCATTGGCGCACTGTCATTAACAATAGTAAAAAAACAATGCCTGAACAGCTCGGCAAGCTGGACAAGGCTAGTACGTCCGCAGAGATTCAGAGATCCAGACTCCATCAACTTATCGATCCTCCTAACAACATTTCGATCTTTTTCATCCCCGACAAAAACAATCTTGACATTATGATCCGCGATCAACCGGTCACAAACATAAGCAAACTTCTCTTCACTCCATTGCTTCGAAGAATCCGCCGCTCCAGGAGCTATGACAACATACTTTTGTCCGATTCCAATTTTCGTATTGATAAATTCTTTGATATGGTTTTTATCCGGATCAGGAATAAATAAGGCTCTGGCCGCAATTGCTTCTACCTCAAAATCATAAACCGAGCTCAATCGGCTAAGGTGTTTGTCACGCATATGCACATTTGACGCCTTATCGACACGGCAAGAGGTCCGGTATCGTGGAGCGATTATAAACGGAATAGCTGTATTGCGCAGATCAACAACAAGGTCGAAATACTGTCTGCGCAGTTCCAAAACCCATGATAATGTCTTTAAGGGTAACTGATGCTTATCAAACACATAAATGTTATCCAAATGAGGATTGCCGCAAAAAAGCGATTCGGCTTTAGGCCCGATGACAACGGAAAGTCCTGCCGAGGGAAAGTCCCGCTTTAAAATATCGATGACAGGAAATGTTAGAATCACATCCCCGATATTGGTTAGTGAGACAACAAGAATTTTATTGATCTTTGATCTGTCTAACAATTTCAAGAACCTCCCCCGCTGTAATGGATTGCATGCAAATATTATCCGGACACATCAAGTGATAACACGGCTCCCGATTACACCCGACATCATACTGAATGATATGCGCCCGCCCGGAGCCCCTTGGCCCGGTAATCTCAGGCCGCGTCGGGCCAAATAGCCCAATGACCTCGCTTCCGACACTATTAGCGATATGAAGCGGCCCTGAATCGCCAGAAATAACCAGGTTTGCCTTCTTCATTAACACCATGAGTTGCTTCAAATTTGTTTCCCCAGTGAAATTGATGGCTTCGCTAAACGCGAGGCTATTAATTTTTTTAACCAAAGAAATATCTTTATTCGCCCCTGAAATAATAATTTTTGCGTTGAAGTTTCCAAGAAGGCCAGAAATTAAGCGCGAAAAACTCTCGGAAGGCCAACGCTTTAAATCCCAATTACCGCCGGGATTAACAATAATGACATAATCATCTTCGCAAACCCCTTTCGAACTTAAAATCTGTTTAACATCTTCTTCAGCGTCCGGTGACACTTCTAATTGACATCGACGGTCGTTGATCGTTACGCCGTATGATTCGAGAATATTTAAATAGTAGTCACAGCGATGAACCTGGTCATCCAAAGGTTCCACTTCATGTGTTAAAAACCGTCCGCGCCCTTTCGCGTCATATCCTACTCTTTGGGGAATTCCCGCAAAATAGACCAAAAGCGCTCGTGTCAATGAGCGGTGCAGTAAAAATGCGACATCAAAATGCCGTCGACGTAAACTCCAAACTAATCCCAGCTTCGCAAAAGGGTTCCAATGGCGGCCTTTTTCATCATAAACAATAATCTCATCGATATAAGGAATGCTCTCGAGCACTTCCTTGACTCTCGGCAATGCCAAACAACTGATATGGACTTGCGGATAAGCTTCCTTGAGCGCCTTAAAGATCGGAGACGAAAAAATAACATCGCCAAGCCAGTTAACATTAACGACCAGAATCCGTTTCATGAGTGTTTTTTCACGAGATGCTGATAGAGTTGAATGACTTTATCAGTCATTTTATCTGCCAAAAAAGTCTTCTTGATAAATTCCCGCCCAGCCATTCCGATTTCCTTCAAACGCTCCGGGTCCTGCAAAAGTTTGACGATAGCATCCGCCAGTTCACTGCTGTTTTCCGGTTCAACTAAAACACCGGTTTTCCCGTCTTCAATAAGGCTTGGTATTCCTCCGACGCGGGAAGCAACAACCGGCAACCCTGCTGCTTGCGCCTCCATAATCGAAAGGCCCAGCCCTTCCTGCCGTGAAGGCATGGCAAAAATATCAAAAAGCGATAGCATTTCATATGTATTATTTACGATCGAAAAGAACCGGACATGATCGCCTAAGTTCAGGCTCTGGACTTTTTCCCGCAAAACATTTTCCATTTTCCCCTCACCGACAAGTAATAATATGGCATTGGGAATATACGGCACAACTTTATTCATAGCCTCAATAAGAATATCCTGCCCTTTAACATCGGATAACCTTGCCACAATACCGACGACCGGTTCATCCCCTAAATGAAATCGCGCGCGACGCTCTTTCTTTCGGGCTCCATCGATCAAATCAAATTCGTTAAAATCGATCCCGCTCGCGATAAGAGAAACCTTTTCACGCGCAACTCTAAAGTCATGCCTTAAATGCCATTCAACAGCTTCACTGATCGCGATAACGACATCCCCCCAACACGGCACCAACCTCCGCGATAAGCGAGTTTTAAAAAAACCGTGACATGTCGAGACAAAAGGCTTTCCGGTCAGTCTCTTAAGCAACGCCCCCATAACTTGCGTAATCCTGGTCTGCGCATGAACAAGGTCAATTTTATTTTCCCGGATGTATCGCGACAACGGAAACAGGGCAAAATAAATTCTCGGATCAAGCTCTGATTTCGTGCGGATATTTAACGTCAGAAGTTTCGCCCCAATAGACAGGAACTCCTTCTCCATATTTCCGCCGCTGGTCACAATATGGACTTGGTGTCCTCGACAGATCAGCCCTTTGGTCATCGTAAATAAATAGCTGGTAATGCCTCCGGAATTTAAATGGGTTGATAGAAAGAGAATATTCACGAATGCTCCTCGATTAATGACTTGATCTCGCGCGCGACTTCATCAGGATGGATATCTTTCATGCAGGCGTGTGTTAAGATCCGGCACCGTGAGCTGTAACACGGCGCGCACGCCAATTTCTTCTCGAGAACAATAATCTTTTTCGCGGGCGGAATGTGCCGTCGGGAATCTGTTGGGCCGAAAAAGGCCACTACCGGGACCTGCATGGCTGCGGCAACATGCAAAGGCGCTGAATCCGGGGTCACAAAAACTTTGCACTTCTTTATGAGCGCCGCGAGTTGCAGGATATTGGTTTTCCCGACAAAGTTTGCCGGTTTAGACTTTGTCATCGATAAAAAATGCTGGGCCAACGGCTTATCTTTTTCTATTCCAGTAATGATAACCCGAATATTCTTCGCCGAAAGCATATCGCAAAGACGAGCCATATATTCAACAGGCCAATTCTTTGTCTGCCATTTTGCCGAAGCCGCGATATTGATCCCGACAATATCCGGATTATTCCCCAACCACTCCGAGTCCAGCAGCCTTTGGACATACTGCTTATTATCCGGCGAAGGCCAAAGTTCAAGAAACGCATTACCGTTATAATGAATACCGAGATTCTCAAGAACCTGAAACTGATGGGCAACGGGAGGCATGTCTTTGCGCGTATCTTTCACGGGATGTGATAAAAGGCTCCCCCACTTTCCATTGTCATACCCGTAACTTTCCCTGCCGAAACTTAAAAAAGAAAGTAAATGGCTCTTGCGGTTATTTTGAAAATCAATGACCACGTCAAAACGGTATTTCCTGAGTTTCTTTGAAAGCTTCAACACTCCAAGCCATCCGCGGTCCTTATCCTTAACATCGTAGACAATGATTCCGTCCAAATAGGGGCAATTGTGCAAAATCCTCATCGACTCTTTCCCAACCAGACAATGGATCCTCGCGCGTGGAAACTTTTTCCGGATAGCCTTTAAAGAGGCCGTAACTAAAACAACATCCCCCATGGACCCGATTTTAATAACGAGAACGTTCATTGATCTTAAAAGATCTTCATAAACCTTGATCGTACTTGAAGCCATATGCTCAAGCGTAAAATTATTCCCGAGCTTTTCTTTCGCGCAAGAAACCAGACGGGTTGCCAAGCCCCGGTCATTGGCAATACGTATAACCGCATTGGCCATAGCCTCCGTATCCTTTGGCAAAACAAGCAATCCTGTTTTTTCATCATCAATGATATCAACAACCCCTCCGACTTTTGTCGCGACTACCGGCACGTCCGATGCCTGTGCCTCTAAGATCACGCGCCCAAAAGCTTCTTGCGTAACGGTTGATAAGACGAGGATATCTGTCTTTGCTAGAATTTGAGGAATATCCCGCCGGTTACCGAGGAATTCAACATGGCTTTCAATCCCCAGACGGCGCGCCAGCAGCTCTAAGTCCTGCTTATTCGAAGCCTTTTTAGCCGGCGCATCTCCAACAATCAAAATATTGGCATAGGGAACGGTCCGTATTACTTTCGCCATCGCCTTAAGAAAGAATGAATGCCCCTTGAGCACTGTTATCCGTCCTATGATCGCGATCGTGCATCGAGATTTTCCGCCAAAAGAATCCCTTCGAACTTTGAACTTTTCCAGGTCGACGCTCCTGGGAATACAGCGAATACCGCGCGGTAAAACATTGAAACGGTCGATCATGTGCCTGCCGATGACCTTGCTAGGAACAATCACCAGCTTTGACCAGCCCATGACTTGGCTAAAAATACGATTCTTGTAATGACCGTGACACGTCGTAATAAAAACTGCTTTTGTTTTACGGCAGGCAAAATAGGCGATCCATGCCGGAACACGCGACCGGGCGTGAACAATATCAATTTTCTCCCGACGGATAACATCGCGCAAAGCTTTAACATTCTCAAGCATTGTCCACAATGACTTTTTATGGACTGGGAGAGAATAATGGCACGCCCCCAGAGACTCTAGCCCGGGAACAAGCTCTCCTCCATTAGAAACAACAACGGCCTTGTGACCGTGCTGGACCAAATATTTGGCAAAATCAACCGTGCCGGTCTCAACCCCACCGACATTGAGTTCTGGAATGACCTGTAATATGTTCATAGTAAACCCGTAAGGACAGCACACTGTGCTGTCCTTACAAATGATCCGTAACGGCCCGAATTCAATTGACTAGATAACTTTCCTTACCGCCTCAAGAATGATTTCATCATCATTAATTTGTTTCGTTTGAATTTTACCTTTGGCAACATCGTAGATGGACTGGCCGAGATGATTGACATCCGAAGAAAGAACAAAACCTTGCGCATTAAGCCGTTCGGTAAAAGCCCGATGCTTATTCTCACCTTTTAAAACTTTCGCTATCAACAGCGGCGAGAAAACGATTGTATTCTTCCCCGAACTGGCCGCTTCCGAGACCATGGAAAGGCTGTCTCCCGACACCACAACAATATCCGAAAGCCCGAGGATGCCACCAACGGCCTCCGAAACATTTTCGCGATTGGCCAATATGAGAAGCGGGCAATTGGGATGTTTTTTAAATTCCTTAAAGAGAAGTTGCTCGATACATTGCGGTGTCCTGCGTGACGTCGTTATTAAGATATCCATATTGATCTCGGTCAAAACCTCCTTGATCTGTCGGATCAATATTTTGATTTGCCGCTCGCTTAAATACACAGTTTTGCCGTCGCCACCAATAAAAAGACCGATCTTCGCCCTGAGATTATCTTTCAAATGAGAGTACCTTAAAAGCAAGGCCTGTGATTGATCCTTAAGATATCCCGACATAACCAAATTAGGCGACGCATATGTAATCGCAAAAAGATTCTTTCCCTTTTTTCTTTTTGGTTCGTCATGCTGAGGCAAAACAACCAAATCAAAGCGCCCATAATTCAATAGACCAGGCTTGAGGATCACAATACTTTTCGCGTTACTATCGCGCGACAAAAGATTATTGATCCCGGCAATCGATGACCCGCAAGAAATGATGAAGTTCGCTTTCATCGTCGTAACCCGCACAAAGGATTCTGCCGTTAGGAACCATTTTAAACATTCAAGCCTGCCCTGATAAACAAACGGATGTGACAGCACACTCAGAACAGAAAACAAGCGCGCCTTAAACCGGCTCTGAAAGACAATCAGAACAATCTGTATTGTTGCTTTGATCGCGCGCTCTGCCAGCGCTTTTTCGGTCATTTGGGCAAGGCATTGAGACTGACGCAGATGGCCCGTCTTCCCATCGCTGAGGATTGAAATATTCGCCTCATTGGAATACTTCCATATCTTATAAAACCACATGTATTCCGA
>JAGLQN010000172.1 GCA_023136835.1 Candidatus Omnitrophota bacterium
GCTTCCATATCTCCGGTATTCTCAAGTTCAAAAGGCTCATGAATAATCATTTTGTGCCGCGACCCGCCCTGGCGAATAATCGCGGAAAAACAGATAGGAACACCTAATTTAAGCCCCATACGTATGGCGCCGACAGACATTGTCGCCTGACGGCCTAAGAACGGCACTAACACGCCATCACGGCCGCCCTGATCAACAACCATGCCGATAACTTCGTTATTTTTCAGGCTCCGGACAAAATCACGAGTCCCGCTCCCCCTCGACAAAACAACCGAACCGCCGCAGGCCCGGTAAGAATTCAATAGATCATCGAGCCGCGAATGTCTCTTCTGAGACTTAACAAAAATGTTGTACGGATAACCCAACATGACGCATGACAAGCTTGCCAATTCCCAGCTACCAAAATGCATCGCTAATATGATCGTCCCCTTACCTTTCTTCAGTGATTCCGTAACATGTTCTTTCCCTTCAACGGTAACAATCTTGTCAAACTTGGCCGGCGTCAACAAGGGCATGCGGAATAATTCGATCAGATTCTGCCCGTAATTCTTAAATAATTCCTTGGTAATTTGTTTGATTTCGTTGGGAGATTTTAAATGCGCGAAGGCGATCTTCAGATTCGAATAAGCTCTTGACTTATGCTTGATATCGAAATAATAAGCGAACATCCCTATCCCTTTGCCGATCCCCAAGGCAATGCTCACCGGAAGGCAGCGGATAAGAAATCCGAAAGCGCGCACACTACAATATACGATAGATTCTTTCAAGAAAGGCGTCCTCTCCATTAACAATTGAAATTTCAATCTTCAAGGCTAAAACACGGATATCATCCGGGACCATATTCATAAAGGGTTTTAATTTGACCGCATCCTTCTCTGTTGTCACAATCATTTTAATTTCCTGCCTTTGACATAACTCAACGATGCTCCCGATATCTTCGGCACAATAAGTATGATGATCCATAAACGCAAAATGTCCACCAATATCTGCCTCTAATTCGGCCAAGGTTTTGGTGAATGAATCGGGAGATCCGATACCGCAGACCGCGCAGATTTTCAGCCCTAGGGCAGACAATGTCTGAAATTCGGCCCCAGATCGCAGATCCGAGAATCCAACCGGTTTATGGATCGACTCGACGATCAAAGCTTTCGGATTAACCATATTTAGATCAGTTTTTATTTCCGCCAGGCGCTTTCGGCCGAGATTTATTTTCGTTAAAACAAATATATCCGCCCGTGACAAAGTTTTTTTGGGCTCTCTTAAAATTCCCCGCGGCAACACATGGCCGTTCCCCCACGGATTCGTCGCATCAATAGCGACAATATCAAGATCGCGTAATAACCGCCAATGTTGAAATCCATCATCTAGCAGAAAGACATCAACTGTGTTCTTTTTCAAAAACATTTTGGCATTTTCCACCCGACCGGCTCCGGCAAGAACCGGAATATCTAATTTCGCTCTCTGCATTGCAGCTTCATCACTGCTTTGACCTCGGTTTGGCTTTTTCTTCGCCATATATCCGCGCATGAGAATAACCGGCTGAGAACCTTTTTCTTTTAAGGCCTGAGTTATAAATCCGACGAGGGGCGTTTTTCCAACACCGCCTACAGTAAGGTTGCCGACACTAATAACAGGACGGGGAAGCTGATATTGTTTAAATAGGCCGATTTTGTACAAAATCCGTCTCAGGGCAATAAGAAAGGTGTAAATCCATGAAAGAACCCATAAAACCATTTTGACAACAGAAACAGCCCCGCCACTCACCTGGTCCGTTGCAATTAAATATAAAAACTGCTTCATAATTAAGAATTACCGTTCATGCTGCGGACAACACACATACGCGTTGCCTACATGTTTTCATAACCTAACAATTGCCGAATTTCTTTAATTGTTTTTAAAGTCGCTCCCTGATGGTTTTCGACTGTTTGTTGCGCTGCCTTACCGATCGCCCGAGCTTTTTCAGGGTTCGAAAGAAGTTTCCGCATTTCTTCTAATAGTTCTCTGGGATCGTCGACCTGGACCAATCCCTCTGATTTTAAAAAGATCGCCACCACATCCTTAAAATTTTGCGTCATCGGCCCAACAATGGTAGGTTTACCCAGGCAAGCCGATTCTATCATATTTTGTCCGCCGCCAACAGTAAGCGTTTTTCCTATAAAAACGATTTTTGCCAAACTGTAAAGATTACGGAGATGCCCGATCGTATCAACGACCACAATAGACTTTGTGTCTCCCTTATGATCTTTTATTTCTGAAAATCGGATGGGATGGTACCCTTGCTTTTCAACAATACCGATAACAAAATCGGCCCTTTCAATATGGCGTGGAGCAATAACTAAACGCAATCCGGGAAATCCCGCGATCAATGCATGGTACGCATTGATTAAAATGTCTTCTTCACCCGGATGCGTGCTTCCGGCAATGAGAAGGTCTTCATCCTCGCCAAAACCTAAATCTTCTTTCTTTATTTCTGCCGCTCCCGGAACATTATCAAACTTTAAATTTCCAACAATACGCACTTTTTCCGGAGCCGCACCCAATCGCTCAATACGATCAGCATCCAGCGGGCTCTGCATACAGAATATGTCGACACAAGCCAGAACGCGTTTCGTCAAAACACGAACACGGTTGTACCCTCGATAGGCCTTATCGGAAATGCGCCCATTGATCTGGATAACCGGAACAGACGCCTTATGAAGAGCCGAATAGAGATTAGGCCAAATCTCCGTCTCTGTTGAAATATAAATCGCGGGTTTAATCGTTGTAATAAATTTCCGGACGGTCCAGCTGAAATCCAGTGGCGCATAAATAACAAGGCAATCGCCGCCTAGTTGTTCTTGAGCAAGCTGATTTCCGGTTTTTGTAACGGTTGAGCAAATAATCGTGTGCTGCGGGAACTCTTTTTTCAATTTCCGGATAAGATCCGTGATGGCTAATACTTCACCGACACTAACGGCATGAATCCAGATGCATTTTTGCGCTTCATTTCTCCCGGCAAGCACAGACCCCAAACATCCAAACCGCGTCTTAAATCCCGGATGCCATTTTCCAAGAATGACTAAATAGGGAAAATAGAGGATCGCCAAAAAAACAAATACGATATCGTACATAATCGACATAAGGTTATATTCTTAAGCGTGGGCATTTCATAATAAAAAACGAGTTGCGGGCGACAAGCCGCGAACAATGAATCTACGCTCTCGGATGAGCTTTATTGTAGACCGCTTTTAGACGATCCGTTGTCACATGCGTATATATTTGGGTCGTCGAAAGATTAACATGCCCTAACAGCTCCTGAACCGAACGCAGATCAGCCCCGCGGTTCAGCAAATGCGTCGCAAATGAATGCCGCACGACATGCGGCGAAACATTCGCAGTCATACCCACCGTCATGATGTGTTTATTAACAATGTTGCGCACGCTCCTATCAGAAAGCCGCGTTCCGTTCTTATTTAGAAATAACGTGTTCGATTTCTGTTTTCTGTCTTTAAGATAATTACGAATGGCGTCGAGCGCCTTATCCCCAATGGGGATCAGCCGCTCCTTCTTTCCCTTTCCGGAAACTTTCGTGATATTGCCGATCAAGTCCACGTTATTGATATTTAAGCCGACAAGTTCGCTGACGCGCATTCCCGTGCTGTAGAGAGTTTCAAGAATCGCCCTATCTCTTTTTCCTGAAATTTTCTCAAGCGATGGCGCTTCGATAAGTTTGGCCATTTCATCCTCGCTTAAGAATTTCGGAAGCATCTTGTCGAGTTTCGGCGACATTAATAAAACGGCCGGATTTTCGCAAATAAACCCTTCACGATGAAGAAATTTAAAAAAACTTCTTAATGAAGATAGCTTTCTGGTAAGGGTACGCGGACGATAGTGTTTTGCGCGCAACCGCGCAAGGAATCTCCGCAGGAAAAGATAATCGACCTTTTCAACAGGAGTTTGGCCAATAAATTGAAGAAAATCCTCTAAATCAATGCGGTAATTGAGAATCGTATGCGGAGAGTAATTCTTTTCGATCTCCAGGTAAGAAATGAATTTATCAAGATAGCGGTTCATAATCGGTAAATAGTGAATGGTAAATCATTAATAGCAGATTATCGTGCAGGCGATTTTCTTGATCAATCAATTTTTCTTGATATTTGCTTATAAATATCTTTTCGATGGCCAATCGTTAATATTATCACAAGGATTTCTTTATGGAAAACTCGATATATAATCCTGTAGTCTCCAGAGCGATATGATAAGAAACCTTTTAATTCTCTAGTAAGATGCTTACCTATTTCCGAATTTTCCGCGATCCGCCCGATGGATTCTTTAATTTGACGTTTTTTCTTTAAGGAGAGCTTATCAATATCTTTCTTTGCTTCTTTTGTATAGACAATTTTAAACATCTTTAAAGACATCCTCATGAGAATATAAATCGCCGTTTTTAATATCCTCTTCCGCCCTTAAAATCGCCTGTAACATTTTTTGATCCGCTTTAATCTCTAATGTTTCCAGTTCTTCCGGAGAAAGCAAAACCGCTTCCGGTTTCCCATTTCTTGTTATAATTAAATGCTTTTCCACATTCGAAATTTTTTTAATCAATTCAGGAAGTTTTCCTCTCACCTCTGATATTGACATAATATAATCCATTCTTTTCACCTCCATCTAAAGTGTACAATATTTTGTACAACCTTACAAGACTTTTTATTTGTAAATAAGTATAAATTCCAAAGTAAAGTCCGTCCTTACTTATTGCCAAGTTTTCAGCATCAAGTCTTGTGTCCCCTCATTTCCCCAAGTCTCTATCAAGCATCACCCTTTTTCCACGAATAAGAAATATCTTATTACTGATAATTTCTGGAGAGATTATTTCGGCCATCTTTTTTCTCATATATTCAGTTCCAATCTAACGGTTGAACTCACCTTCCGGTAGCCGACGCCAAAAGACAGCGGAAAAAGGTCAGGTGGAGCGTGTTTGGTGCTAGCAGATCCCTTTGGGGCCAACTTCACCAGTTATTTGAAATAAAGTCAAAACAGAAACGATGAAATGATTTTTGTTTTTACAACTCTAAAGGATTATTAATAATCTTCACAGGGGAAGTCTTTCTACTTGACAAGCGGGGCCTTATAGGTGTTAGAGGTTTATTTTATTGTTGCTTTAATTTGATTTACTAAATCTTCTTCGAAATCAGTCCACTTATCATTTTCCCACGCAATGTGAGAATATTGACGAGTATCAAAATGCAGTCTCTTTTGTTTGTCAAATTGAGAGTCTTTCTTCTCCTCCAAATGGTCTTTTCTACACAATTTGATGACTTCCAGTCCCATGCCCATCGCATACCCCGCTTCAAAATATGCCCCGTTGTTTTGATCAGTAAAATCAGCAATTACAAAACGAGATTCTTTAATATCTCCAATTATCTTATGCGATATATCATCGTTATGCCTTTTATCAGAAACTAATTCTGCGTCAAAGCCACGTTTCTTACATGCTACTCTGATAGTTTTGACTAGGTTTTCTTGATAGCTTGTACCAAACGCACAGGCTATAAATACTTTATTGCTACTGATATTTATTTCTTTTAATTTTTCATATTCTTCCCAGCCCTTAATTGTACGAAAACACGTAAAAACACCATTTTCTTCGCTAAAAGTAATAAATCCTCTTTCTCTAAAATGTTTAAGAATTAGTTGTAAATCGCCTATGGTAGCGAGATAAAAACGATAAACGTCAGAACTGCTCAATTTTATCGCTCCTAAAATTTTTGTTGTATTTCCATAAATATCTTTAAAAACACCATTGATTTTATCTGTTATTGACATTTCGTCATAAGGCAAAATGATTTTCGGAATTTTAACGCAAATTTCACCAGTTATGAGCATTTGATTTTGGGGAGAAAAATTATTACGCAAATATCCCGAGAAAAGCTTTAAATCTTTAGAAGAAAATTTCGACAAAACAGAATCATCCCACAAATCTTTATAAATTTGATAGGCTCCACAGGCAGGACAAACTATGTGATATCTTCCACGGTTATTATCAGGATAAAATTCATTTAATAGATTTGAACAAATTATACATTTTTTGTCGTCCATATCCATCCTCCTCTAACAATATACATCAGTCGTTTTTGCCAGCTTTCTTGTTTTCAATAGCCACCGCCTTTGGCGGAGTCCCCATCTTCCAAATATGTGGGACCCCCACGGGCATGCCCGTGGATCTCTGCAAGCTTTTAGAAGGGCTGGAAAAATTTCTGCAGTTTCCTAAAGTGGAACTAACTTCCCTCAGGCAGTTCCTGAGTGACATATGTACAATCAGGATACTTGCTGCAGCCGTAGAAGGCGCCACGCTTCGATTTGCGCTTGACTAATTCGCCATCGCATGTTTCTTCAGGACATTTGACCCCAACAGTAAAGGGCTGGGCAAATTTACATTCGGGAAAACCCGAACAGCTTAAAAATTTACCTCTGCGTCCCCATTTCACCACCATTTGCCGGTTACACTCAGGACAATTTTTATCCACGAAATTCTCTGTTTTAACGATATTCGCCTCAGCATAATCCAGCTCTTCTTTGAAAGGTTTGTAGAATTCATTTAAAAGATCTGAAGAATCCATCTCTCCCTCTTCAATCAGATCCAAACTATCCTCCATTTTAGCCGTAAAACCTAGATCCATAATCTTTGAAAAATGTTCGACTAACAGGTCGCAGATCAATCCCCCTAATTCCGTCGGCTTTAAATAACCCCGGTCCCGAATAACATAATTGCGTAAAACCACGGTCTGTATGATCGACGC
>JAGLQN010000173.1 GCA_023136835.1 Candidatus Omnitrophota bacterium
GCGGCTGTCAAAAGATCACCGTACTCCTCTTTTTTGAGATCAACCGCGATCTGCCAGTATTCCTCAGGTATAAATTTTTCGATCTTCCGTTCACGCTCAACAATAATACGTAAAGCAACAGACTGAACACGTCCGGCGCTAAGACGGGATCCGACTTTTTTCCATAACAATGGACTGATCTTATATCCCACAATACGATCAAGGATCCGGCGGGCGACTTGCGCGTCGATCTTTTTCGTGTCAAATTCCCGGGGATGCTCAAAAGCCTTTAAAACAGCTTCCTTGGTGATCTCTTGAAAAGTGACACGATAGATCTTTTTCCCATCTCCGATATGTTCGATCAAATTCCATCCGATCGCCTCTCCCTCGCGGTCAGGATCGGTCGCGAAATAGATCTTTTGGGCGTTTTTGGTGTTCTCCTTTAATTTTTTAAAAAATTTCGACTTGCTGCGCACCACGATCAATTTCGGCTGAAACCCGTTTTCAATATCCACCCCTAATGTTGATCTGGGTAAATCGACTAAATGCCCCATTGAAGAGAGCACTTTAAACTTGTCCCCCAAAAAATTATTGATGGTCTTGACCTTGGCCGGAGATTCAACGATTACAATTGCTTTAACCATAAATGAAATTACCTCATAAGCACACAATTTACGGAACGGAGTAAACGTAAATTGTGTGCGCGCATTGACCCCGCCCCTTTAAACCGTTCATGATCCTTCTCAAAAGGGGCAAGGTTAATTCAGGCAAACAACTTAGCTTCTCTTACGTTCGCTAAGTTGTGCTTTCATTAACAAATAATTTTCCCGGCAACTGTTTTACCAGATGTTTAAGTTCTAACTGGAGTAAAACGGACATCACCGGTACAGTTGGTCCGCAGTGATGTGTCAATTCATCGATATGGACCGGCCTATCCGTAATATGGTCGAAAATGATTTTTTCCTCAGTGGATAATTCTTTTGACTGGTCTCCAGTACCCCTGTCCCCGGATACCCAGGATTTCATTTCTGGAACACCGGCTTGCTGGGTTTCTGATAACCTATTTTTATTATCATTCAGATACGCCGAAACTCGCGGTTGCATATCCTCAAGGATATCATCAACACTAGTAACCAATTTAGCCCCTTGCTTAATTAAGTTATGGACACCCCGAGAGCCGGAGTGATCAATTTTTCCCGGGACCGCAAAGACTTCCCTTCCCTGTTCAAGAGCAAAATCAGCAGTAATTAAAGCCCCGCTGCGTTCTGCCGCTTCAACAACAATGACCCCTAAAGACAGCCCGCTGATAATCCTGTTGCGTCGAGGGAAATTGTACGCCAGAGGCGCCTCTTCCATCGGGAATTCCGATATAATGGCCCCGCAATCGGCGATCTCCTCCAACAACTTCTTATTTTCCGGAGGATAGACACGAGATAGGCCGCATCCTAAAACCGCGATTGTCGCACCACCGGCCTTTAAAGCTCCCCTATGGGCTGCCGTATCAATCCCCCGGGCCATTCCGGAAACCACTGTAAATCCGAGTTCAGCAAATCTGACGGCAAATCTCCCGGAAGTTGATTCGCCATAAAAAGACGCCCTGCGCGAACCGACAATAGCCATTAAGAGGGTATTATCCAAAGATAGCTCACCCTTAACATAAAGGATAACCGGCGCGTCCGCTATCTGGCGTAATAACTCCGGGTAATCATCATCGAGCCACGTAATGACTCTAACCTGTTTCTTTTCCATTAGATTATATTCAATTTTAAGAAATTTGTCTTTAGGAAAATGCAGAATATTTTGTATGGTTTTTGAAGAAATTTTGGGGTCACCCAATAGGTCTGCTTCACTCAGCGACAAAACCTTGGCTGCAGAGCCATGACGTTTCAGCAGTCTTTGAACGCCGGAGTTGCCAATCCCTGAGACCGCATTAAGAATTAAAAATGCGTCCTTCTCATTCATTCTTGATCACCTCTAGAATATCTTCAGCAATTTGATCAATAGGCTTATCCGCGTCAATGATGACGTCCGCCTTTTCATAATATGGCTTCCGTGATTCCAGCAACTCACTGATCTCTGCCCGAGGGTCCTCAACATTTAACAGAGGTCTATGTTTTTGACCCTTGATATTGTTATAAATACGTTCCGGTGGAGCTGATAAGTAAAAGACAAGGCCGTTTTTCTTCAAATTAACCATGTTTTCCGAATCCAAAACAACCCCTCCTCCACAATCGAGAATTATGCCCTTTTGGCCGGAAACCTCTTCAACGACTTCCTTTTCAACTTTACGGAAATAGGCCTCACCGGAATCCCGGAATATGTCAGTAATCGCGCGCCCCTCTCTCCGCGCAATAAGGTCATCCGTTGAGATCGCCGGTCGATTAAGAATTCCAGATAACTTTTTAGACGTCAGGGATTTCCCGCTCCCCATAAATCCAACCAAAACTATGTTTGTCTTTGTCATAATGCGTATTTATATTA
>JAGLQN010000174.1 GCA_023136835.1 Candidatus Omnitrophota bacterium
TGATGATAAGTATTTTCGTTCTCATACTAAAAGTATACCCCTTAACATATATAACAGGAAAATTTTTCTTTCATGGATATTATAACTGAAAATCAGGACATTTAAAGAGATGAAAGCGCCAAAACAGGCCGATTACCATAGCGTCGGATAAAATGTGAGCTTCCCGAAAAAGGCAAGATACGACTGCATAACAATGAGAAATCCCAAGAAAACAAAATATAACCCCATAATGAAGCGGTAAAAATACGGATGAACCTTGGCGGCAAGCCCAATACCCTTGGCTGTCATATAAAGAACAATAGGCGCGTAAAATAACGAGGTTCGCGGCACGGTAAAAGGATATTTCCGGAGGCAGCCAATGATAAACATACCAAGAAATAACACAAACGCGATCGTTTCAAGCGAGCGTAAATAGCCTTCCTCTTTTTTCTTAGCCGTGAAGAAACCATAAAACATGTAGATAAGCCCCCAACCGATGAAGATCCTAGCTAGCGGTTTGAAAAATTTGGGGTATTCCACAAACCAGCGCGAGAATAAGTTATTTACCCCCTCCCCCAGCGACCTGAAGAACTCGCCGAAAGACGCAAAAGAGATGAAATAGTCTGAATATCCTTGGGTCACAACAACCGCGGAACGCATGCGCATATCAAAATAATAAGACGCGGCTAAAAAGATTAACAAAGATAAGCCGTAAACATATAAATATTTCCGGCTCTCTTTTTCCCGCAAGCCGGACAAAATAAGATTACATAAAGGGAGCATGGCGGCGATAGATGCCGGATAGGAAAACATTCCTAAGGCCGGCAGTAGAATAAGAAACAGCATGTAGCGCCCGCTCTTTTTTTCCTGAAGGCTTTTTTGGTGATAAAGAAATAAAATAAATATCGCGACCAACAATGTGTCCATTGAATACTGTTTTAGCTCCGCCGAATAATATAACATCAATCCGGATGCCGGCCAGGAGCACGCGAAAGCGAGATATTGCCACCGGTCTTTAATGCCGTAGCTCGCGATCTTCAGCCACAGAAAAAACGCCGCTATCATGCAAATAAACGAAGGCAGTCTCAAACTTAATAGGCTGAAGTCAAAGAGGCGGGAAAATTGCTGGATGAGAAATAGATAGGCCCGCGGAAACACCTGCGAAGCTAACAATGGTTCGCCAAACATCTGCTCCGGAGAATAGGTCTCCACACTCCTGAAAATAGCTTCTTCATCGTTCCATAAGGGCCTCTGATAGCCTAAATGGAGCGAGCAAAGAAAAATATACCAAGCCGCAATCATAAAAATAGCTAATGAAAAAACCTTGGGTTCCCGTTTAAGCACGCCTTTAGTTACCCCCTTTTTCTGAAGATTGACTGGTGGCCATGTTTTTATCGCCGAATGGTAAAAACTCCGACAATAGGTCATCGTTTATGATATCATTAAAAAGCGTTTCGGCCGCGATCTCATGCCCCGTCTCTGTCAAGTGCCCGTCCCGGCTTAAATATAGCCCTTTGGCTTTGTTGTTCTCAAAATTCTCCAGCAAATCCAGAAAACGGATATTATTTTTCCGGCTGAAATCATCCAATAAATCATTAAAGTAAGTGCCCATATGTTTTTGAACATAAAGGCTCACATGCTCTCCATAGCGGTCTAATTTAAGCTGAACCTCCATCGGGATGTAAAACATCCGTAATTCAGCCTTCTGCCCTTCCACTTCTTTTTTTAACGCCAAAAGATTTTTCTGTGTATATCCCCAGGCTTTTTCCCGGAATGCTTCATCTTTTGATAAAACATGGCCGGGATCAAGCATAAAGAACTGATAGCCCGTACCATATTGGTCAACCCGTATCATTTTCTGATTAAAATCGGAAGCCTTCCGCGTATTATAAAATTTGACATAGAAATATTCGAACGCGCGGCTTTTTTCAATGAGAAATCTTTTTAACCGGTATCCAAAAGGATTACCGTTAAAATCTTCAGTCTTTACAGCTGGGTGGTTAAAATATTCTTGTGAAAAATAGCGATTGGTTTTTAGCGCTAATCCGTTTTCGTCCAACAGGCTTTTCGCTTTGGCCGTATTATCCTCAAAAACATCGTTAGCAAAAAGCTGGACGAGCACCAGGTCAGGTTCAAAGCGGGCTAACTCTCTCTTAAAATAAAGATAATAGTTAAGCGGAGAATATCCTGATACTCCGGTATTTAAGACTTCAACCTTTTTGTATTTTTTTTCGGGATAATTATTTAATAGATCTTGCAGTCGACCGCAGAAGTTCTTGCTGCCTGGGACCTGAAAGGCCTCGGTGAAAGAATCTCCCATAACCAGAACACGGAAGGTATCTTTGTCTTTTTCAACAGTAATCTCATCACTTAGAAATCCAAAGGAATTCGTTTTATGCTCAACAGTAATTCTTTCCTTCTCTGTGTAATGATGTTTAAACGTATTATTGCCGGAATGGACATAGGCCAAGAACTGATCCGGCAACCAAACAAACCGCTCCCGGTCGCACGTCAAGTGGTAGATCCTGATGCCTGATTCAGCTAAAATAAAGCACACGGCGAGAACGAAAAACACCGTTGTGACCGCGAATTTTCCTTTTTTGCTTTTAGTCGTTTCCATTATCCTTGATCTATGACGCCATTCTCTAACCCGCGGAGTTGCCGGCTTCTATGCTCCTTTAAATTTGATTACATAAACCCTTCAACCACACCAAAAAATGACTTGAGCAGCCTGGCTTCGATCTCTGCAATGCTCATTTCCATCTGCGGGAAGGATCCAACAGAGTTGTAATGATCATAAAAATCTTCGTGATAGAACGGAACCTCTCGCTTCCCTTCTTTGAGTTCAAAACTCGATGTATAGCGGAAAGGCCACACATGCACGATCGGCACGGCCTCCATCACATCATCGATCGTTCCGCTGACATTGGAAAGAACGGGGATTCCCTTCTTTTTCCCGATCGTCCAGCTGTTTTGAGGACTCATATCCCGGAGAATGTTACTTTTTAGAGCTTTCGCGACGCTCTCATCATGAATAACCAGCCCGACTTCCGTGTTAAGATTACTGGAACGGGGATCAAGGTTGAACGACCCGATCCAGGCGATCTTATCGTCAAATATATAGGACTTCGCATGAATGCAGGCATAATATTTTTCAGATCGCGTCACCGCGGCGATCGGTCTGATCATCTTATCCTCATCTTCCGGAGCAGGTTTGAATTCGAAAATCTGCCACCTGAAACTCTTTACATATTTCTTTTTGTTCTTAAAAGAAAACGCGTAGGCGTGCACGTGGTCTGCCGCGGCAAGGCTATTGCTCGAAACCAAGATCTCGATGCCCGGGTTATTACGCCGGATACGCTTAAAAATCCTGGACCCTTTCCTTTGAACGATCAAATAGGGGGTCTGCATAATAATGGAATTCTCGGATTCGGCTAGGAGGCTAAGCAGTGAATTGACAACCGTCGTTGTTTTATATTTTCCGATCCGTTCTTTTTTCCCTGGCTTGTCCGCGACAAACTCCACTTTCCCTTTTACAGAGAACCCTTCATCGATGAATGCTTTTTTTACACAGTCATAATCGGATGCGCATATATCCAAGTCACCGAATAATGCGTTTAGATCAAGATCCTGGCTTCCGTTGAACTCATAGTCAATACCCTTTTCGATCAAACTGTGAATATCGACCATATCGATGGCGGCAACCGAAAGTTCGAAGTTCCAATATTCCATAAAAGAATCTGTCATCGATTTTACGGCCGGCCCCATAACCAAAACATCCCTGTCCTTGAAATTCCTGTCAGCTCCCCGGTCATAATAGTCATTTTCGATATTCCGGCCGCCCGTGATCCCGATCCGGTCGTCGATCACAACGATCTTATTGTGCATCCGCTTATTCGTTTTCTTGAAGTCAAACCCGTATCCCTTGATCAAATACAGCGTCGAAGGCCGGATCTTCTGGGCAATCGGATTGTAGACCTTAAACTCGATATTGGGATGGACTGTCGCAAGATAAGCGATATTATTAAGATTCTTATCAAACGTCAAATAATCAACCATGACCTTGACCTTAACGCCTCTTTCAGCGGCATCAACTAATTCTTTAATAACAAGACGCCCGGTCTCATCATTGGTCCAAATGAATGTTTGAATATAAATGGCTTTTTGCGCCGCGCGGATCAAATGAATTCTTGCTAGGAGGGCCTCATCCCCGACATTGAGAATGCTGATATAATGCGTATTGTTCTTGAAAACACGGCCGGTTACCTCTTGAAAAGGCGACGCGGGATAGGTCACATCTTCATAGATATGCAGATCTTCAACCGAAACCAGTGGCTGTTTGGGAGAGAGATGGCCGCATGAAAGCGAAAGGAAACTTATACCAATAACAAAAACGCATTTCTTAATGTTTACCATACCTTACTGTAACAAATTGGCGTACTCATTCAACCGATAATTATAAATTCAGGTTCGCAATCATGAGGGAGAGATAATCGATGATATGTCTTGTGATCAGGAAGTTCCGCCGCGTAAATTCTTTCGCGTTTTGCCCCATTTTCCGGGCAAATTCGGGGTTGTTCAATAGATGCCGTATTCTATAGGCGCAACCCTCAAGAGAATTGACGGTAAAGCCCGTCTGCCCGTAAACGATCTGAACCGTAATGCCACCAACAAAACCGCCGATAACCGGCTTTCCTTTCCACATCGCTTCGGCAACAGTTAAGCCAAAACCTTCTCTTAAAGATTTCTGTATGACAACTGTCGCCGCCCTTTGCAGGGCATTGATCTCAATGTTGGCATCTGGAGGAAGATCAAGGATGAATATGTCCTCATCTTTTTCCGCCGCGTTCTTAACATCATTAAGAACTTGCATCCCTTCCGGGTCATCCGCCGCGCTTCCGCCGGCTAAGACCAAACAGCAATCATTGAATTTCTTAACCATCTTATACGCTTCAATAACGCCCAGCGGGTCCTTAAACTGGTCAAACCTTGACACCTGCAGGATCATTGGTTTGTCCGATGGAATATTATATTTCGCCAGGATACTAAAAATTTTCTTTTCACTTAATTCCTTATTCTTATCGCTTAACGGGTCAATAGAAGGATATACAAGATACTGCGGGATATTTAATCTTTTCGCGAAATCGGGCAAAGAAAATATGGCCCCATCATATTTTGAAACATAATCTTTCAAGAAATTCCATACATTCCTCTGAGGGCGGGAAACATCAATATGGCACCGCCACAACCATTTGGAATGTTTCTTTTTCTTGTAGACCAACGGCGCCGGCTGGGGATCATGGATCACAACCACGTCCGAATTAAAATCCATTTTCCGTCCGTTCTTTCTGCTTGTTTTAAGATAGGTCTCATACATCTGTGTTGTCATCGTCTGTGCTTGCCCCTGCAGCGCGTTGTGAAACCCTTTCGTCACCTGATAAAACTCCGGAGATCCTTCAATCACATCCCATCTGGTATCAATCCCTAAGTCCTGGAATAGAGGAACCAGCCGGTGAAGCATCTCGGCGACACCTCCTCCCCATCGTGTCGAATTGACATGAAGAAGCGTTTTTCCTTTAAGCCGTTCTGAAATCCGATGACCAAGATCGACCATTCCCGGAGGAGCAATATTGCGGTAGGCTTCCCATGTCATGACGGACTTATCCATTCTTCCCCCCGTCATTTTCATCATTACCTATTAAGGTAAAATGACGAGGCTCGTCAAAAATCCCTATTTTTGACGGCCCTTTAAGCTCCTTATCACATAAGGACAATATCTCCGCGCGCAAGCCCTCTAAGCTATACATATACGAATCAATATGCTCGACCGCGTCGGCAAGATTTTTCAGCCCTAAGACTTCTTCAAACCATATGGCAAAGTCACTCCGCCCTCTGCGCACGCGCAGCCTGGCCTCAAAAACATGATTGTATACAGCGCTGGCGTCGACAACAGCTAGAGCGCTTCTGAATTCTTTTAAATTCTTGGCTTCAATTCTTGTAGGGATTTCGATGATCTTTGAATTCATCAAATAAAACGGCTGTCCATAAATAACGGAAGGATTAGTTTTGATCGTCGTCAGGTGCGCGTCGATCACTTCGACCAGTTCGTCACGGATATCTTCCAAATTCTTATTTTTGGCAGGAGTGATCGCGGACAACTTTTCAGCCAGGACCCTGTCGCGCACCTGCATAACCACCCAATTGGCAAAATCATTCGGGTAAGGCCCGACGATATAAAAATGGCGTAAAAAAAAGCTGTGCATATGATAGTAAATCGAATCGATCGGCGCGTTTTCGATCAGTTCCATCAACATCATTTCATCATCCGCTTTTCTGCCGGTGAGCTCTTTTATTTCGACACAATCCGTAAAAATAAATTCTTTCATATTATTTCTTAAAACAACGGGTTAGAATCCAATTGAACCCAAAAGATTCATCCTTTACAAATGCCATATATATAGCTATCCCTAAGAGGCCGATATCCCTAATCTCTTGGAATTGAAGTAAAGCCAGAATGACCACGAGTTGCAAACCAGCTATTGCAGAAAATATGCGCGTAAATACCCCCAAGATTAAGAATGTACCTGTTACAACTTCTGATACCCCGATAAAAAACACAGTAATGCCGACATCCCAAGGAAGCCCCTGAAAAATCTCCATGCTTTTAATTGTTTGTGCCCAGATATCATCCTGGAACTTCCCTATTCCAAAAATCAAGAAGACAGCTCCTAAGCTGACACGTAATATAGTAAAAACTATTTTATCTTTCATAGCGCCTTTGTCCATAGATTATTATTGCTCGACAATAAGCTTTGCTTTCATGCTATGATGACCGGCCCCGCAATAAACGGAACAAGTAATATCAAATTCGCCCGCTTTATCCGCGACGAATTCAATATTTCTTACTTTTCCTTTTTCCACCTTTTCATTAATCCCATATTCTTTGATGAAAATCCCATGCGCAACATCCCGAGACGTGGCAAGCAACTTCACAACCTCGCCCTTTTTAACAACAATGCGTTCCGGTGAATATCCAAACTTGTAGGCCTCCAAATTAATTCCTTCTACTTCTGAGGCTTGTGAAGCGATCATTACAAGGCTTTGGCGCGCTTCATTAGCTTTTGTATCCATTGACACATGCTCATCTTTTTCTCCCATAACATGATGATGGCCTTCAACAGCTAAAACATATGCTGATGTCCCAAACAGTGAAGCAATCAAAACCATTGAAATAAGTATTACTCTCATCATATACCTCCTACCCGCCTTTAGAACTTATTCTTATTAATTCCCTCTCCTTCAACCAGCTATACAGCACCGGAACTAAGACCAAGTTAGCTAACGTAGCCGTAATTAATCCTCCGACTGTCGGTGCCGCCATAGGCCTCATGATTTCAGATCCACTTCCTGTAGCAAACATAACCGGCATAAGAGCAATGATCGTTGTTATTGTTGTCATCATCGCCGGCCTGACCCGCCGCAAAGCGGCCTCAACAACTGACTGGCGGATCTCCTGAACCGTCCGCGGCAGTTTCCGCTTAAATAAATTCTCGAGCGTGGAGAGCAGAACAACGGCATTGTCCGTCGCGACACCGAACAAAGCAATAAACCCTACCCAGACCGCTGTTGAGAATCTAAAGTTAAGCAGGAATAACAGAATGATCCCTCCCATTAAAGAAATAGGCAATACGGCAGTAAGAATAGCGAGAACTTGGACATTCCTAAATGCCAAATAAAGCAAGAGGAGAATAATGACCAAGGCAAGAGCCATCGACGGTAGAAGTCGCTTTCTGGATTCCATTTCCGCTTCAAATTGTCCCGACCAGCTAATGAAGTACCCTGGTGGTATTGTTAGATTTCCTTGCTCTATCTGCTCTCCAACAGCTTCCTGAGCATTCTTGACAAAGTCAACCAGTCCAATTCTGCCTTGATCAACATTAATAAAAACACGGGTATAGGGCGTCGTGTTTTCAGATAATATCATTGCCGGGCCCGGAACTTTATTAAATTCCACTAATTGCGCCAAAGGTATTTGTGCCGGTTTAGGCCCTTTTCGCCAATGCCACCTTGTCGGAACAAATATGCGTTTTAAGGCTTCCGCGTTATCCCGTAATTCACGCATATATCTGACACGAACCGGATATCGTTCACGCCCTTCAACTGTTTGAGTTATATTCATTCCGCCAATACCAGACATAATCAAGTCCTGAATATCCTGAACATGAATACCGTAACGGGCAGCTTGTTTTCTATCGATCTTCATTTCAAAATATGGCCGGCCGCCAACGCGCTCGGCATAAGGAGCAACCGCACCCTCAACTTTTCTTACAATTTCTTCTAATTGAATACCGATCTTCTCAATCTCCTTTAGGTCCGGACCGAACACTTTTATACCCACAGGCGTTTGAATGCCCGTTGCTAACATATCAATTCTGTTGCGAATCGGCTGCGTCATAATGGGGCTTACGCCGGGCATTTTTGTCTTTTCCTGGATCTCTGCGATAAGTTTCTCCCTCGTCATCCCAGGGCGCCAGTGTTTTTTATCTTTTAAGTTGATGATCGTTTCAATCATGGTTATAGGCGCGGGATCTGTCGCCGTCTCCGCTCGCCCTAATTTTCCGACAACCCTTTCAACCTCAGGAAATTCTTTCTTGATAATAATATCCTGCTTCTGCATGATCTCCATGACTTGAGTCAGTGAAGCCCCAGGCAAAAAAACAGGCATGAATAGCAGATCCCCTTCATCAAGAGGCGGCATGAACTCTTGCTTCATTAAAACACCTGTTCCTAATCCGACGACAAAAACAATAAGAGCAATGATCACAATGATCCTTTTATATTTGAGTGACCAATTTAATAGCGGACGATAATTTTTATACAGAAATTGCGCTGTTTTGTTTTCCTCCACAGGTTTTAACTTCCCCCTTAAGGCAAAGAAAGCGAGTGTCGGAAGCAATGTTAAAGCGATGATCGCGGCCGCTATCATCGCGAAGGTCTTGGTAAAAGCTAGCGGGCCAAACAATTTCCCCGCTTGTCCCGTTAGGACAAATACGGGTATGAAGCTGACAATCGTCGTCAAAAGCGCGAAAAGAACGGGCCGTCCTACTTCGCTTGCCGCCTCGACACATATATTCATTCTTTCATCATTCGAAACATCTCCTCCTCGTGCCGCAAGTTTGCTATAAATATTCTCGATAATGACGCATCCGGAATCAACCATAACTCCGATAGCAATAGCAATCCCGCCTAAAGACATAATATTGGCATCAACACCAAACCTCTGCATAAGGATGAACGTAATCAAAACCCCTACGGGGAGAACAATGGAAATAACAACACTTCCCAAAAAGTGAAGAAGAAAAACCAGGATCACAAACACCGTAATAAAAACTTCCTGAATAAGAGCATTCCTCAATGTATTGATCGAACGTGTTATGAGGCCTGTCCGGTCGTAAAACGGGACGATCCTTACACCTTCGGGAAGGCCGATAGAAATCTCAGAGATCTTATCCTTTATCCGCTCAATAACTTTTAATGGGTTCTCACCATAGCGCATTAAAATAACGCCGCCCGTTACTTCACGTCCTTCTTTATCTAGCGCGCCCCGTCGGAAATCAGCGCCCAACGTGACCCGGCTAACATCTTTAATTGTTATTGGTGTTCCTTCTTGAACACCAATAACAATATTTTCTATATCCTCAATACCCTTTATGAAACCTAATCCCCGAACAATATATTCAACTCCACCTTCCTCAAACACTTTTGCGCCGACATCAATATTCGATAATTTTATGGCCTGCATAATGTGAAGAAGGCTGATATCATAAGCAAATAATCTATTAGGATCAACATCAACCTGATATTGCTTCACATATCCACCCACGGAAGCAACTTCGGAAACCCCTTCAATACTAGTTAATTGATAACGAACGTACCAATCCTGAATAGATCTTAACTGATCAAGAGAATATCCGTCGCCTTCAACCGTATACCAAAATATTTGTCCCAAAGCCGTCGCGTCCGGCCCTAAAGTAACGTCCGCGTCTTTCGGAACATCTTTTTTGGCAAAATCTAATCGTTCAAGAACCCGTGTCCTTGCCCAATAATAATCTGTTCCCTCCTCAAAGATCATATTGACCATACCAAAGCCGAACCCCGCCGAAGAACGGACCACTTTTACTCCTGGAGTTCCCATAAGCCCAGTCGTCAGCGGATAAACAACTTGATCTTCCACATCTTGCGGACTTCGTCCGGGCCAATCGGCATACACAATGACCTGAAGCTCACCGATATCGGGGATGGCATCCACAGGCGTATTCTTCATCGATAAAAAACCAAAAATAATGACCAAAGAAAATACGGCTAGAACCAAAAATCTATTTTTTAGGCAAACTCTTATGATCCAATTGATCATTGTTCCTCCGATTAGTGCCCGCCGTGTCCAGCGTGAAGGCTCTTAGGCAAACTTTTCTGTTCGTCCCCTAGCGCCCCCCCATAAGCCGACGAAGCAACCCCAGTAATCTGACTTTGTGAATCTATTAAGAAATTTCCCTTTGTAACGACTTTCTCACCTTGTTTCAATCCTTTTAAAACAGGGTAATACTTTCTGGGATTTGAAGAATGATCTATCGATTCAGGACCGATCTCAACTCTTCTTCCTTCAAAATCACCGTCTCCCTTATGGACCCAGACGATCGTACGGCGGCCTGTATCCAGTAAAGCGCTTTTAGGAATGGAGAGCACGTTCTCACTGCCTTTAGAATCCGTATATTGACTCATGATCTCAATATCAACATACATTTCCGGTTTCAGTTTTCTGTCAAGATTATCAATCAATGCCCTGAAACGTACAGACCGTGTTTGCGCGTCGACGACCGGATTGATCGAAACGACTTCTCCGTAAAATTCTTCCCCCGCCATTCCGATCGGCTTAACCTTAACAAAGGATCCTTCCTTGACCCAATTCAGTTCATATTCATAGACATCGCCGTAAACCCACATTTTTTCTTCCGGAAGAATCAAGTTTTCCTGGACTTCTTTTGTCGATTCCAAATTTTTGATCTGCGCTTCATTAAGGCCAAGAAGCAATAATTTGCGTTTAGAAGACCCGACCAGCTGCTGGGCCCTTTTGATGATCTCTTCAATTCCTCCCTTTTGCGCTTTTTCAAAAGAACTGACCGCAGAAATAAACTCGTCTTGAGCGATGGCCAATTGCGGATCATAAGCCACATTACCCACGGCCCTAATCTCTTTAAATAGCTGTCTCCGTTCAACCGATTCGGATTCAACTCCGGCCAATTTCAGTTCTCTTGCTTTGATGGTAACTTTACTGACAACACTTTCGTCAAAGGTCCCCATATCCATACCGCCCTTTTCTACTGGCGTTAACGGCATGAAACAAATAGGGCATTTGGTATCCCCTTTTTCATAATTCTCAACAGAAATTCTGACGCTTGGATGCATACCGCAGGTATAATGGGAAATTTCACCCTGATCATCACTTACCGGAACCATCTGATGTTGAGGAGTATCGCGCGTTCCTTTCATGTCTTCTGTTTTATTCTCTTGTATTTCCATCTCCGCAATCTTGCTGAATTTTTCCGGATCCTTGTTAAATTCCCCAATGCACATAGGACAGCACAGGTTATAACCCTTTCCATTATAAACGTGCTTAATAACATCTCCCATTGATCCGATCCTTTCCCCGGATACAGGGCAGATCTTATTGCCGACTTCAACGTTTTTTTGTTCGGACACGAGATGATGATCCCCTTGAGCCCATACAAATCCAACCGGCAATAGCAAAAAACTAAATATAATTAGGTATCGTATTTTACTGTTCATTTTTGCCTCCTAAAGTTTTTCCGACAACTTTTTCTAAAATAGCAATAGATTTCTGATAGTCCGTAATGGCCTTGTAATAAGCCGATCGTGTCCGCAAATATGTTCTTTGCGCGTCAAGCCAATCAAGGAAAGAAACTGATCCTGTCTCGAAGCCTGTTTGAGAAGCATCAAAAGCCTGTTGCGATTGTGGAACAAGCGCGGTTTCATATAAAACAATAATTTCTTTATAGGTAACGATTTTAAAGTACATATCCCGCGCTTGATAATCAACTAAACTCGCGATATCCTCTTGTTTTTCCCTTGCCGCTTTTAACTCTTCCTCCTTAGCCTTAACTTTACTTTTTATTTTCCCGAACCAAAAAGGAACATTCACGGAGACCTTCCCCATCCAGGCATCCTGGCCATCATCAATGAAAGATGTTGATCCTTTTCCAATTTCAATATATTCATATCCAAAAGTAAAATCCGGCAAATAATCCATCCTGGCTAAAGTTTTCTCAATCTCAGATTTTTCCACAGATAAATTTGCCGCGATCAAATCCTGACGGGAATTTTTCGTTTTTTCCAAAATATCCTTAAGCGTATAAGAAAATCCATCTGCTTGCACCTTTGTGACCGCATCTATTGATAATTCCGCGTCCCGATCCAGTAACCTGTTCATCTGGGTCGCCACGCTCTTCCGGGTTTGTCCCAATAAAGCAATTTTCTTGATAATGTTAGACAATTCAATCTGCAATTTAATAACGTCCCGCTGTGGGCCTAAATTCGATTCATATTTTCTTTGCGCTGATTTTTCTAACTTCTCAAGAATGGTCTTTTCTTCCTCATTGATTTGAAGGGCCCGATCAAGCCAGTAGAGGTCATAAAATACGACTTTCACATTCTTTACAACCTCACTTTTTGCCGCTTTATATTTCTCTTTAAAAATTTGTGCTTGCTTCGTCTGCGCCTTTCCTTTGCGTTTAAGTTTTCCCGGGAAAGGAACTTTCTGGCTTACACCAAATTTCTGTTCCTGAGGACCTACGCGGGTTTCTATGCCTTCACCAAAATATCCATAACTTAAGTTTGGATCAGGTAAACCCCTGACATTGTCAATTCTGTATTGTTCTGCTTTCCACTCATGAAAGGCTTGTTGAACGCGCGGGTTATTATCCAAAGCTTCCTGTACCAAAGCATCCAGTGTCCCGGCTGATAAATCCTGAGCGCGCACACTCCCCTTATAAGAGAAGACAGACGCGGCCAATAAAAAGGATACTAAGAACATGCCACCTTTATTCATATTAACCTCCGTTATGCTTGCCCAATAGATCAAGGATCTCATCAACTTTTTTTTGTTTCTCAGCTTCCGAATTCCCTGTTAAAGTTTCTGTCACACCGGACATGAGGTGTCCTCGATATATCTTCTTTTGAACGCTTCCAATGGCCCGGACAACTGATCGCAACTGATTCAGTATATCCACGCGATACCTCTCTTCTTCGATCATCTTCTGAATGCCTCGAATCTGTCCCTCAATCCTTTTCAGCGCGACTATGCTACTTTTATGGCATGGTTTTTTATTCATTATCTCTCACTCCTTTAATCATATATTATTCTTGAAGATCTCCATTTCCTCATCAATCTTATATACCATACCTCCCCAATACTATGTCAATATTTGTTTTGAATCCTTACGAATTTCTTAAAGATTAGCGGAAATATCTGCAGTGTGTAGATAGCTGGAAAATAGACGCTTATGATTCCTTTGGAAAGAATGAGAGAAAAAATGTGCCTGATTAGAATTTCTGTGAATTAAGCGCTCTCCTCGTGACCCACTATAATAAAGGTTTAATCGCCCGGGCAACGTTCTGGGCCAGGATTTTCTGCCCCGCGGCATTGGGATGGACATCATCGATGCGCGACTTTGGATCTCTGATAATCTCGTCAATGGCATCTTCGATCAGCAAGATCTCTCGACGCCTTGCGATCTCACGGAGCCCTTCAAGATACTGAGGCTCAAGCATATTGAATTCGCCGATAAGCAAGGCAGGAACCGCTCCGGCGTTTAATACCTGCTCAACAATCAGATCATTGTTCTTAAGCGTCTCTTCACAAGGAATTTGGCGGTAGGGATCATTGCCTCCGAATTGGACAATAACAAGCCTGGGCTTTCTCTCCAAGACGTCTTTTTTCAACCTTAACAGGGCTTCCGATGAGGTCTCGCCACTGATTCCCGTATTGACAACCTCCTTGCCTAATAAAAGCCCCAACTGATAAGGATAACTGTTAATCCTTCTCAATCTATGTCCTTCAGTAATGCTATCCCCAAAACATATGATCGAACCCTTATCAAATTCGGAATTCACAGCCCTTAGCGATAGGACATAATAAAACCCTACGCCTAAAACAATTATAAAAATGATAATGATAAAGTTGAGTTTCATTCTAAAAGGAACGCGCGCCGTTTGGGCGTTTTTTAACTTTGTTCAATGTTTTGGATTATAACATATTGGAAGAAAAGGGGGGAGATTTACATGAGCATATCTTCTTAATAGCGCAATCCCAGTTTGAGTCCTATTTCCGAAGTCTCATTTTTAGGTTGATTGCCGAGCCGGGGAATTGTTCCTGTACCATCGAACCAAAGGACCCGTCCGCCGTTAGATGTAAATTGTTGCGTTTCAGAATCACGGATTTTCCAATACCGGAAGTAGGGTTCGATAAAATAATTGGCACGTTCACTTTCATTTATAAATTTTACAGATCCTCTGAATCCATAACCTTTATCCTGATCAAATTCTATAGAATCTATAACAAATAATTCTCCTGTATTCGCTCTGACTTTAAGCCCGCCATCATCATAGTGATTAGTCTGGTCGCCATCAAGGAACAGGTCATATTCCATCGTCACATCCATAACCCAGCCTCTTTTTAATTTTTTAGTTGTCGTTACGCCAAACGGCATATAAAGGTATTCCGATTCCCGCTTAAAACTGAAAACCCCTGAGAAACTCGCAAAAGGCAGGATTCGACCGGGCGATTTATCTCTTAAGTATCGATAAGCAATTCCCATATAAGGCGTAAATATCAAGTTATCCGAATATAGAAAATCATACCCGGCCAGCGCCCTGATATCATACATAAAATTTCCTCGCCCGTTATGATCGCCGGCACTATCACTTTCAAAATCGACAGATCCAAAAGCAACTAACCCCTCCAATCGAAACATATTCAATTTATCACGGTCGCTAAAAAGGTCGGAAATAGCGCGAACATCTTCGTTAAAAGAAGTCCGATAGGTGTAGGCCCCTTGTAAACCGTATAAACAACCACTCTGCCGCGTAATGCCCGGCTCTTTGAACTTGTGGTAGAAAATTTCGGTGCCAAGTTCAAAACCCATCAGCGAAGAGTCTTCTTTATCTGATTCTGAAATTTTCAGGCGGGACTTTGGTTCTTGACGGAAGGTTGGTTCTCTAGGCTGAATAGTTTCGCGTTCATTATCCCTAAGATAAACGCCAGGTTCAGAATCGACGAATGCAATATTCTTATTGACCTTGTTGCCATTTAGGCCTTCTTCAATATGATCAAGAGCCTGATTTATAAGCTGATCTCTGTCTTGCGCGGCATGAAGATCGCTCGTCAAGAAAACAATTCCACCAATGATTATAACGCGCAAAATAACATTCATGTTGCTATTCTAACACTCAAAAAATCAATGAAAAAGCTTAAATCAATAATTTATCAATAATTTATGGAGGTGCCGGGACGAGCGCGAAAAATTATTAAGTTGTTTATTATCATATAGTTATAAAAGACTTATTATTCTCCCCACAATAATCCCACATATATAATAAAATTGGATCGGTTGCGTGGCAGTTGTAGGCAACTCGAGATTTGACACGATTTTAGTTCTCGTTGGTCAATGAAATCATTTTAGGTTATAATAGTTTTGCAATCTTAACAAGAAAACTCCTCACTTCGTTCGTCGTATCTGCCTGCC
>JAGLQN010000175.1 GCA_023136835.1 Candidatus Omnitrophota bacterium
AATTATCAATCAATTATCAATCAATCACCCAATTAAATCTATAATTAAATCCACCCTCTAACTATCTATATAAATAATCCTCAAGATAATCATAGAGTTTAACCCAAAAGATAAATACTATATTCTATGTGTATTATCCCTTTGTATTATAAGTCTTTGATGTGCTTTAGAATAAAGGGTATTCCTATTGGTTAAATGAACTCATTTTGATAATTAGTCCCAAAATTGGTATATTTTATCCCTGATTATCCCTATTTATACCATTCTAGATCCAGCAATCAGGTATGAATTATATATTAAATGGGAATAAATGGGGGCATATTATGCCTGAAATATCCTAGCAAATGGGTATGAAAAAGGGTACCCGATTATAAAATAGGTTATATTATAATCGGGCTGGTGGATTATAAGGTTGAATAGAATTAATTAGGGGTATTTAGAAATGGTTTTAGGAAAGGGATTATGGGGATGGATTAGAAAAGTAGGTAAATTGGGAGGTGGTAGAACGCACCTCCCTTAGGTGAATTATGTTAGAGTATTTTTAAATCATGTTTAGACTATCGCCTCCTTTGGTGGATCTTAGCAAGTAATTGGGATTCTAGTATGGTCTCCATCCCCGCCTGTACGCTCCATAATTTAATATTGAGCATGTCCATTGCAAGAGCTATTCTTGCGGGAGTGGTGGGGTCGATTGGGAATGATATGGATCCCTCATAATCTGGCTCCCCTTTATCATTGGTGTATAATTGTGCTACGGTTAAATATTGTTGCATTTTACTCGAACCTCGTAGGATTAACCCGATTAACTAACCTATTGGCTGATCATTTTTATTAACTGGGTGTTTATATCACACCGCTGGTATATTTCAATTATGGGTATATTTCTTTCGGAAGTTTAAATCTCATGGTAATGGTATTATTGGTGGGTTTTACTTACAATATATAGTATGTCTTAAGAGTATATATAGTTTTCTATTTGTTCCTATTCGATTCTATTCAGGTCTATTATACTATATGATTGTTAATATATTCCTAGAGTGTGGGATTGAATAGAAAACTATATATACTTTCGGGGCGTTCTTACAACTGGATGATTATAATATATATAAATGTAATAATATATTCATACAGTCTTGAAATAACTACAATAAAAAAGTTTGATAGAGATAGGAGGACTTCTATCAAACTTTTTAACGACTTTTGAATGTGATTTTTTGAATGTGATATAAAAAGAAGGGACTGACTATTTAAAGTCAGTTTTCTTTATAATTTTTTGTGAATAGTGAACTACCCATTCAGATGAGTTCTCTGTTGGATTTTTCTCTTCCAGTCGTTCCCGGACTTGGATTGAACCCATTTCAGGAACTTCCACTCTTTTGAAGACCAGTTCCTCTTGTTCCATATATTTCTGGAGTGCCTGCTCTGATGAGAATATTTGGGTCTGTTCTGGGTCTTTCATATTTATTACCATCAGTGCGAAATCTATTCCTTTTCTAGTCATTTAAATCATTCCTGGTTTGTTTATATTGTTCTACTTACTTAGCTCACTTAAGAGCTACTTAAGAGCTACTTAAGAGCTTACTAATTTGCTCTTACTACTACAACGTCACTTCTACTATATATAGGCTCCCCATGTGGTATATGATTGTTAATATATTTCGGAGGTTGTGGATCCTATAGATAAGTATATATACTCTCATAGCGTAGTACTATTGTTAGCAAATTAAGCTAATATAAATAATCTATAATAAATAACTAATGGGAGAAATTAAGAATGTCTGAACCAAAAGAAATTGATACAGTTAAACTATTATTCGACGGGAATAAAATCTCGGTAGTCATCCAAACTTTCGATTTCATCCACATATCTCGTGAGAGTGACCCGTTAAAAGAATTTGGGGAACAATATAATTCTATAAGAGACATCCAGGCAATTGTGGAACAGTTGGCGGACCTGATTTTGGATGCGTCCGGAATGAATATAAATATAAAGGGCTGGCAAAAGAAATTAGAACTGGGACCCTCTGTTGAAGAGTTTTTTAAAAGAGAGGGATTTGATAAATTCTTTGAAGAGTATAATGAATACCTCCGGGATTATATTATGGAGTCAGTATCACAAGATTTATACATAGTATGGTTGGAGGGTTGAATTATTAGGATTATAATGCCAGGGGATTGAAAAATCCTGGCAATTCCAAATTTTTTTGGACCCCCGATTATAATTAGAGTTTTAATATATTCACACAGTCTTTTTTAAAGATTTTTTAGGAATTTATAGGAAATTTATACAGTTATTTTTAAGAAAATATTTAGGAAGTCCCAGGGAATAGGATCCTGAAGTATAACATTAATTTTATATTCACAAGGATGGTTTAATCCTAATTTAATAGCAAAAAAGCACTCTACCTATAGTATCAATATGATAGAATATACTCTATAATATAGCTAGAATGAGCTCATATAAGCTCATATATTGGGAGTTAATATTCTATAGGTATGTTAGTATGAGTTGGAATTTTAGTAAATTATTTGGCTATCTATTCCTGACATAATGAAAGAAATGGATTGATGAATATGCTAGATAAATTATATGAGGTTAGGATAAATTAAACATTCAAAATAAACCGGCAAATTACCGTAGGAATTAACCCATAATCTAACCTATGGAATGACCTATTTGGTATTAGGATATATAGAATTATTAATATATTTTGGAAGTGATTTTGATTATAATATAATATTTTTAATTTTATTATAATATTTATTATTATCCAATTTTTAAATATATTTAATTAAATTCCAAAATTTTATCTCTTATAAATATTAATATATTTAAAAAGCAATAATAATATAATAAATATAAATTAAATATTATATTATATTATATTATATTATATTATATTATATTAATTAAAAAATAAAATTTATTCCCAATATTTTCCACATAATTCAAAAAAATTTAACTCTTCTAACTTTTTTACAATATCTACTTTTAAAAATTCTATATATCCACCCCAAAAATCTACTATTCCTATTTCAAATTCTATTATCAAATCTAAAATATTATCTTTATTAACTTTATCAAAAAAATTACACATTTCATTAACTACTTCCAAAACTTCCCCACTTTCCCCACTTTCACAAATCAATTTATCCATATTAAAATATTTTTTATTTATATTCATTTACATTTCTCCCATTATAATATTAAATAAATAAAATATCAAAAATTAAATTTATATTTATTTTATTTAAATTTAATATCATAATATATACTATATACCCTAACCTATATATACCTTACTATTTATACCACAACCTAATATATATAATAATAACCAAATTTAAATCACATTATTACTCATATTATACTATCCATAATTCAATATCATTTTTATTTACCTATCTATATTCAATCTATATTCAATCTATATTCAATCTATATTTATAATATCAATTATACCCCCTAATATAATAAAATATATCTATTTACTATTATATCAATAATCAATAATAAAATATATACAATATTATATCTACAATATATCATCTATACTATTATATCTACATTATTATATATATAATCTTAATACTTATATATTTATACTATTATAATAATCTATATATCTAATTAATAATATTTAATTAATATAATATAACTAATAATATACCTATACTAATATAATACTAATAATATAACTATACTAATATATAACCTATTATATAATAACTATACTATATATATAATAATATATACACACCTATATATATATAATAATATATACATACCATTATATTAATTACTATATACTATTATTATTATATTATTAATAATATATTAATCTATTATATAATAATATTAATATACATATACTTATATACTTATACTCATATATAATTACTTTATAACTTTCCAAAATATCATAACCCCCCTCTCCATTTTTTTATACAGCGTGTTGCTCGAAATAATCCTATAGAAAATTTCCTCCCCCCTAGGCCGAGGTTCTAAAAAATTTTGTGTAAAATTTTCATCGTTTTTAAGGGCCTGGTTATAATATAATCGATAAAATAATCCCCTTTATAATATAATTTATAATTCTTCTGATGATTATTTTATAGATTATTTTATTAATATTTAATGAATATTTTATACATATACCGTAGGAATATATATTCATACATATTCCTATATATGCCATTCGCTTATGATTATTTTATGATTATTCCTTTTATGAATATTTCAAATAATTAATAATAGAAAGGTATATATTCAAAGGGGACATTAAAGTGAGTATGATACATATGAAAATAATCCCCCCTATAATCCTATCCTATTTATCCCCATTTAATGAAAATTAATCCAAATATAATGAAAATTAGTTAAACAAACAGGAGTGAATTAAATATATGCTAATAATAATCCCCGAGAGTAATTACACCTTCGATAGTAGTTTGAAAGAAATTACCCTATCCAGTCCATATGATGCGGTAGAGGAAGGGATGATTAATGAAATACTCGATCTAAGTACTAGTGAAAGATTATACAGTAGAGATTTGCTGGATGAGCCTATTAGTATAAGTGCGGGGGTTATTACTCATACTCACTCTTCTAGCTCCAGTTCGCAAACAGATTCTGATAAATTGGCCATACTGGTAGAAGTGGGAGTTAGTTCAGGAATACCTATCAATGTAATATCTAAAGAGGGCGATCTTAAAACAGCGGATGATTATGAATCCCTGGGGGTGGCGGATTCTGCGGTTGGTTTAACGGCTGGTACATATGGTACTAACAGTAAGTGTGAAATGACTTTAGAAGGTGGATCTATTAGAGTTAGGAAGGATGGTACTGATCCTACTTCGGGGGAAGGGCATCTGGTTAATGTGGGAGATGTGATTAAATTGGGGAATAATGATGATATAGTGGATTTTAGGGCCATTAGAGTAGGTTCTGTCTCTGGTGTTCTTAAATGCACCTATTCGGTATAATATTCATAAAAATAATCATTCATAAAATAATCATTCATAAAAATAATCCCCCTTTATAAAAATAATCCATTCATAAGAATAATTCCCCCTATTTCATATATGAAAAAAATCTGCTAAGGACTCATGTGAATTAAATAATTCATAAGAATAATCCCCCCTCCCTTCCCTCTCTCTCGTTAAATAATCCATTCATAAAAATAATCAAATTATAATAATCAAATAATAATATAAAAGGAGCATGAATCAAAGATGATAGATAATCAATCCTTTATCCAGAGAACCTCACCCTGGGTTAATGATAATGGGGTAATTAAAGTCCGAGATACGGACTGGACTGTATTATTACCTACCCTGGAAATGATGGGTAGTACGGATCCTGCAGTGGATGCTGCCGTGAGTACTTCGATATTGGATAATTATTCTGGTGTGATTATCACCCTTACTGGAGCGGGGAATTCCCAGACTCTTGAGAATCCTACTAATGTCACTGCGGGGAAGAAATTCACTGTGGTGAGTGATGATGGAAATTCAGGATATACTATTGAAGTGAATGGCATTACCATGAGTGCAGGAGAAGCACAGAGATTTGTGTGGGATGGTTCAGTATGGATTGCTATTACTGCTGTGGATGCTGACGATATTGCTTTTACTCCTGCTGGTAGTATAATTGCCACAGATGTCCAGGCTGCCATTGAAGAATTGGATAATGAAAAACTGGCCCTTGCAGGTGGTGTTATGACTGGGGATATTGACATGGGCGGTTATAGTCTACCTGCCTGTCAGAGTATCGCTAATCTTGCAGGTCAGGGAGCGGCGTTGAAATTTGACGGTGTAGATGATTTCGGTAACCTTGATGCACTTGCGGCTGAACTTGTGGATGTCAATAATGCCGAAGGGGCAATTGTCTGGAAGGGGCAGATTCATGATTTTGTTACGGGTTATGATAGGGTATGGAGTTTTGGAGATACCTCCGGGGATGAGTTTTTATTTTTAGATGTATCCCCCATAAATAATAAATTGCGGGGGTATTGTAGAATTGTAACTAATGATAAATGGGTGTTCGAAACAGATAATACATTTGAAGAAGATGATGAATATGAATTTACATTAAAGCATGATGGAGTAACCCCTTCTTTATATGTAAATGGAAAATTAGAACCCATTACATTCAGTGATGAAAGTGATAAAACAGCATGGTTTTCGGTTTTAACGTCGGTGGATAATGGGATTTTAGGATGCCTTGAAATCGGTGGGTCTGGTAAAACAAACTTCCTAAACTGTTCACTCAACAAATTCTACGCCCTAAACGTATGTCCTACTGCGGGGGAAGTGCTGGCAATGTATGAGGGCGGTAATGTGCCTTTTGAGTGGATTGGTGCTGACATGAGTGACATTGTATCAAACGGGCAAGATTGGACCGGTGCGACAGGTACCACACCACCCACTGGATGGACTGATATATTTGCCGGTATTTTTTCCATTATAGCGGATGGGGGGCCTGGTGGTGTTGGAGACGCATCTTTAAAAATAGAGGTCAATGCAACACCAACTACAAACCCCCATATTGTAGAGGGAATTGCAACCGAAATAGGAAAAGAATACCATCTGTCGTTTTGGTTCAAACATGGGACCGGGACGGCTGGCAGGGTTGCAGTAGGTTCCACATCAGGGAGTACAAATTTGTATAACTCTGGGAATATCACCGATGCGGGATGGACAAAATATAATATTACATTCACAGCTATTACTACTACATCTTATGTATTGGTTCAAACGTTTTCGTCTACAGTAGGACAATATGAAGAGTTTGACGCTGTCGCAGTAACTCAAATTGGTGTAGTAGGTCAATACGAGCAGGACGGTATCGGACATAATCAACTTTTAGACAAGTCCGGCAATGAGTTCCACGGGTCGATTGATGGGGCAGTGCCGATTAATTTACCAGTAAGTCACACTGACAAGTACATTGAGAAAACCATTACGGCAGACACTCTGCTAACTGGAATTGTACCAATCGGATATACACTTGATAAGATTATCTTCAAAGAGACAGCAGGTAATCAAGCAATCCTTGATTGTGGTACTTCAGATGGTGGTAATGATGTATTCACAGGTGTAACGATTGCAGCAAGTGACACTACCACAGTACAGATAGGCAAGACCTTCTCAGATACGGCGGTAACGACCTTAGATATCAATGATGACCAAGCAGGAAGTAGCTGGAACAGTGCCAGTATTGATATTGTCATAGTCATGAAACGCGGTGAGGTGATTTAAATGGCAAAAAGTATGATAGTTAAGGATAGAGCACGCTTTACTGATGCAATCGAAGCCTTGAAAGTAGACAATGATGACTGGATAAAAGGCACAGATTATGTCGGAACAGGCGTAGTCAACGTTTTGAAAGTCAACGTCGATGATGAAATTGAAGTAGGAGGTACTTTCGTATCCGGCACACTTGAAGCAGAGGAGGATACGGGATTAGTAACACTCTTCGATATGCCAGTTAGTGCCACTCCGGCAGCAGGTGCAGAAATGTCAACCACTATTAAAGTTGATGGTGACAATGTGCTCACTGTTGGTGCATTTGCTGATTCAAGTGGTGGAGTCACTGGACACTTTGTCAAGATGCATGGTGCTGTAGTGGCACATAAAACTGATGCTGGAGCAGCAGATTATAATCCTTCAATTCTGACATCAGATTACATTATCACCGTGAATACAACCGCAGCAGCAAGAGCAGTTACAATATCAACCGAAGATAGGGATAGTGGAAGTGCTGATAATCCCAGGATGTTTATTATAAAGGATATTGCGGGGAATGCTAATGTAAACAATATAACGGTATCATTAGAAACATCAGGGAATATTGATGGTGCTGCTACCGCTGTGATAAATGCTGATTATGATTCTATAATTATCATGATTGATGGGACAAATGGATTTATAATTTAAGGGATGATTTAAATGCCAGAATTACCAGAAGAAATACCAGCAGTGGTTATAACTACAGAATATAGAGTAACTAATGGAACTCTAACAAAAGAAGATACTCCCGATGTTCCAGTTAAAATATCGAAATCATGGAACATTGAGCACGAATTGAAACAGATTGCTAAGATTGATAATGCGATATCCTTGTGGCAGGCTAAGAGGAAAGTTCATCAGGATATTGTTGACAAGTACAATGAAGAGAAGCCTGTAGAAGAACCAGAAGAGATGCCTGAGGTATGATATGAAAATCTCAAGTTTGAGTAAAGGTTTGGTGGCTCATTTCCCCTTGGATGTAGCAAGTCTTCGTGGTGCGCTTGGGCTTGCTGATAAGACTCCTAATTCGAATCATGGTGTTAGTGCTAATACTCCTGTTTTTACTACAGACCGAAAAGGGCAGGCAAATCGGGCTATGAGTTTTAATGGGACGAGTGATTATATTGATTTGGGAAATAATGCTAGTTTAAAGTTTGAGGATGGTTCGCAAGACTTTTCAATATTTGCATGGATTAAAAAAGACGCAACTGGCTCACCATATATTCTTGAAAATAGAGACGCTGGTGATGATGGTTGGAGTTTCAGGATAGTTAATGATTACTTGTGGTTGCAATTAAATAATATAGATGTAAAATCATCTTCTGCAATTACTGACAATCTATGGCACAGGGTAGGTGCTGTTATAGATAGAGACGGTAATGGTCAAATATATATTGATGGAGTTGCGGATGGAAGTCCTGTCTCAATGGGCAGCCAAGCAATGTCAATATCGTCAAATGCGTTTATTGGAATTGAGTTTGATGAATCTTCGAACGCTTTCGATGGCTCAATGGCAGATATCCGAATATACAACAGAGCTCTAAATACTCAAGAAATAACTTCACTATACGAAGATTACCGTCCGAAACTTGCTATCTCATCACTCCAAAAAGGTTTGGTATTAGATATGCCACTCACTTCTAAAAGATATGATGCTGGTAATACACTGTTCAAGGATTTGACACCATATGAGAATACAGGTGTGAATACTGGCGGTGATGTTGATGTTGATCATACGACCTTTGTTTCGGCGAATAGTGATTATGTTGGTCTGGGGAATGATAGTAGTTTGGATATTACAGATGAAATTACTATTAGTGCTTGGGTTAATATCCCTGTTTTACCAGATGTGGATAGATATATTGTGGGATATAGTCCTGTTGGTCTTGAATATCGCTATGTATTACATTTGAACCAGCAAACAATTAAGGCTGCTTTTAGAGACACTTTGCCAGCGAGTATAACAACGGGAAATTTTATTTCTGTCGATACTTGGTATCATATAGTATATACAGCGGCAGCAGGCTCAACGGAAAAAATATATGTCAATGGTGTTGATACGGGAGCAAGTGGGACTGCAGGTTCCACATCGTGGACTGGCGGTAGTGTTAATATTGGTAGCATACGAGGTAGTAGTTCATATTTCAACGGAGACCTTTCACACGCAAAGATATGGAACAGAGCCTTGAATGCACAAGAAATATTATTACTATATGAAAAGGGGAGAAACTAATGAGTCATTTGCACACACTAAAAGATGATCCAATGAATCCAGGGTCACTATGGGAATCAATAGCAGCATTCCTAGACGAGAACTCAGCGAATGTAGCAAACAAACCCAGCCTTGTAACAAGAGGTGTCTTCGGGGGATATTCGCTGCCTGAATATGCGGCAGGCGAGGAATTACTATTCAGGTTGAGAGTGCCACACAATTGGGACGGTGTCACTAAACCTTGGTTCGTTGCAATTAGTAGTATCTCCGGTGCAGAAGACATCGGGGATAAATACAAATTTCAGTTAGAGTGGCAGGCAAAGGACATCCTCAATGTGATTCCTGACACCATACAAGAAACACTGACCGCTGAAGTGACAGTAGCAGACGGCACAGCATTTTATGCAGAGATCTTAGCATTTGAATTAGATGCAGCAACCCTTGTAAGAGGACAGAATCTACAGATGCGACTTAGGAGGATAGCCGCATCATCATCATCTGTATCCAATGAGATAGTAATCTGGCATTGGGATACCAGATGGAAGATGAGCCGAACAGGTACAGTTTCAACACAAGGATATTAACTAATGAGGGGAAGTATGAATAAAACAATGAAGATAATAATCGCACTCTTGATATTAATATCAGTAGCAAGTGCAGCAGTATTGACAATGTATTTCTCAGTATCACGAGATATTGTGATAGGAGAGACAATATCAAAATCGTCTTTTATGAAAAATAATGCTGATTGGCCCGCGACAATAAATCCAGGTGAGCACGCATTCGATATTGTAACAATCATATCCGGCTATGATTCTGACCACACGATATTTGTGAACACCATCATAAATTTCAATGGTGAGCCACTCGCAGATTGGGAAGGAATTGAAATTGCCTATGTGAGCGATTATGTGTCCGTTATGGATGCAGGTGCACCAGGTGAATTTACGGCAATAATGAGACCGAATGCCACGACAAAATTGGAGCGACACGTTTGGACCAACCAGATGCTTGTCCCAGGAACTTATACGATTATAACTGAATTTTTACCATTGCAGGGAGATGAATAAATGACATTAAAAGTAAGTAGTGAAAATCCTCGATACTTTGAGGATGACGGAAAAGTTGTATTGTTAGTTGGAAGTCATACTTGGTATAACTTGCAGGAATGGAGTACAAAACCATTTGATATTGATGAGTATATCAAAATATTGAAAGATGCAGGACATAATTACACACGTGGATGGGTGTGTAAAAGCACATATGTGCCTTGGAATGACCCTGTTCATGAGGTAAATGAGATATATACAAGAACAGGGACTGACCTGGCAATGGATGGTAAACCAAAGTATAACCTGACTGAATTTAATCAGAGTTATTTTGATACCATGAGGGAACGTATCATCAAACTTAGAGATGCGGGTATTTATGTATCCGTAATGATGATGTGGGATTCTGTGCAATTCGGTGGCGTGAGGGGATACAATAACGGTCATTGCTACTGTGGTGAGAATAACATAAACGGTGTGTCTGGAACGGTATCCAATATTTACAATCTTTCACGAATGCCAGAGAACATCAAAACATTACATTCAGCATATGTGAAAAAGGTGCTTGAGACAGTAGGGGACTTATCAAATGTCTTCTGGGAAGTTGGGAATGAACTCCCGAGAGATTCAACAGGGTTCCAGGAATTCATTGCAGCAGAGATAAGAAAATACGAAGTAAGCCCACGACCAATCGGATTCACCGCTCAAAACGGGTTTGCATGGGGTACAAAAGAAGGTGATTTAGCTGCTAACAATATATTGTTTAATTCAAGTGCTGACTGGATATCCCCAAAGGATACAGTAAGCGGGTATCATACAGATGGATATTCCAGAAACCCACCGATCAATCTCGGCGATAAAGTTATTATTTCTGATACAGACCATCTAAAAGATATTAACCTTCCACGGAATGAGAAACCGAGATTGTATCAACAGTGGGCGTGGAAATCATTCTGTAGAGGACATAATCTTGCTTTGATGGATGATATGTATTCACCGCATCCTGATAGACCAGCAACTGCAAATGTATTGAATGGCAGACAGTATATAGGAGATGTCAGCAGGTACGCTTCAAGGATGGTTTTAGCAGCATGTGAACCATCTGAAATAATGACCGGATATTGCATATTCAATGATGAAGAGTATTTGATATATCAGCCGAATAAGGACGGTAATCCATTCACTCTTAATATCATACCTGGTGAATACGATTATGAGTGGTTTAATCCAATCACAAGTGAAATACATTCATCAGGGATAAAAGAATATCAAGGCAATGAAAAGATAGAACTGCCTTTGGATCATGAAATGGTTTTGTTTTTAAAGCTTCATGTAGATGAGCCGGAACCAATCTCAGAAGATGTCAATATAATTGTTGATAAGACAATCGAGCCAGGAACATACAAACTGATAAAGGTGTGAAGTAACTGTGCTCCCAACTTTCACTCCACTTGAACTTCATGGCATGAGTGTAATTACTGCGATATGCATCTCAACCATGAGTTCTGTAGTAGCTTTTATGGCAGGGGCATATTTTTGGTGGGATAGAAGGGAGCATAGAAGATTACTTACATACTCTAAGGAACAGTTTAATGTCGTTGATGAAAAGGCCGATCTGCTCTTCACCAAATCAGATATGGTGAATAGAGATGTATCCGAAATTAATATTAGTATGGCCAGCATGCGGGAGACAATAGAATGGATTAAAGATTATGCCGGTAAAGCGGATGTGAAAAATGATCAGATATCTGAAGCTATTACTATAATCACGGAGGGGTTATTAGATAATGACCAAATCCCGAGAAAGAAATAAATATATTATATTCTGGGAAACCAACAACCGGATGTTGCCCCCTGATTCCCAAGAGAGGATATTAATATATGGGGCCCTCCTAAAGATGATAGAGGCGGAACCATCCGTCGTGTTATGTGGCAGATGCGAAGGAGTAATGAAAGAGGGGAGAATGCGATATAATGGATTCGCATTATTCGAGCAAATAGAAGAGACGGTGGATGATTTTTGTAATAGGTATATGAAATACTTAAATATAACGGGAAAGCATAAGTACAAAGACATCCAACAAATGCGAGAGTGTTTGCAAACATGGGAGAGATGAATAATATATGACAGGAGAATCCATACCCACTAAAGAGAATTGGAGTAAGTTGAAACCCTACTATAAGAAATTAACCGCCACTTGTATGATATTGATTGGTTCCTTTTTGATAGTAGAGCATATCTGGACCTATGGACAAACGGACTTACTGGACTTAATAGGCCATGAATATTACGGCCTAGCATTTGTACTGGGCGGATTTATCCTGATGTTAAATTGGGGTCAGTGGAAAGAATTAAAGTTATGGAATATCCGTAATTGGTTCCGATAATTCTAGGATAATCCTAGGATTATTAATGAAAAAAGGACAAAGAGAATGCAAGATAGAGTATATATATTGGGAAGACTGTATATTATACTACTATGACAACGAAAAATTTATTTCTATTTTGTATAGCATTGATGATAATCGGGTCAATTGGTACTGCAGCAGCTGCTACAGGAACTCCAACCCCATTAATGCTCATCGATTCTTTGGGATTATCCCCCGCAGAATGGATGGGAATTGCTGTCGGTCTCGGTGCTATAGTTCAGCACGTCGGCCGTTATATGTATAAAAAGAAGGCAGACCCCTCTCTGACATATGACCCCTCATATGCAGTAGTCACTTTGATCACCGTTGTGTCTGTGATGCAGTTACAGATGGCCATTCCCGTGACAGAATTATCATTCGGTACTATTCTATTCGCATTCGCAACCGGGTTGGGGATAAACGAAGGAGCCAGTAAAGCTACCAAGAGTCGAATGTTATAAGTAATATGAGTATTATAAATATAGGGAGAATGTTATAAATACTATAAAGACATCTTAGAAGATTGAGGATTAAAATGAGTAAGGCTAATCAAAAAGCAATTAACGGCCCTAAGTTGGAGCCCATGGAAATACAGCTACTGACCCATAGGAATCAGGTATGTCAGATGAAAGAACATGATGTAATCCGGGGACAGAGAGAATTACAGATGCTACAAGAATCAGCATCCGGATACCTTCATAGTCTAGTAATGAAATACGAACTAGACCCCCTTAAAAGATATTCCTTTAATGGTACCTCCATAGTGGAATTCCAGGACCCCGGTAAAAACCCGGCAGTCCCAGTGCAGACAACTCTCCCCGAAGAACCGTCGGACGAACCATCCGAAGAACCAGATGAAAACTCAGCTGAAAAGATGAATGAAGAACCGTCTGAAGAACCCGTTACTCCTATACCTGAGTAGATGGCAGTTAAGCGGCCCTGTATTAGGGCTGGTGTTAACCCTCCTGTCGGATTGGCCCCTATGGATGAGTATATTCATGGCGAATCTGGCAGGGGGGTTATTTTTTTATTATATAGACAAAAGAATATTTAATATGAGATATTAATATGACGGACTATTCACGGGAACTAACTACTAGACAAGAAAATTATATCCATTTGCTCCAAGAAGTATTCCTGATGAAAAATGCTAGGGGACAGGAGTTTCCATATCGGCCGGAGCCATACCAGATTAATTATCACGCTGATTGTATGGTGGCCAATCCAGCCTCCCCTAATAGATTGTGGAAAAAGGCAAGGGGAATCGGAGCCAGTGCAACCACTATGATGGATGCCCTAATGGTAGCTCATCGATATAAGGGAGTTAAAATCCCCGTCGGGTCTGTCACTGGTACCCAAGCATTCGGTCCCATTGAATGGGCAATATGGCTCGCAGATAACCCCCAGATACCAGGCTTCTTTAATAGGAATAAGGATATCAATTCTATATGTGAGTTAGATAATGGCTCTATCATATTCCCAGTTCCCGGACATAATCCAGAAGCTCTTCGTAATTACCGGACCGTATTTAATGTTTATGATGAATTTGCATTTCATCCATACCCCAAGAAGCTAAAGGCGGCGGGTGACGCCTGTCTATCTGAAGGGGGACAAATTAATATCCTTTCTACCCTGAATGGTACAGAGAATGAATATTATCGGATTATCCAGCATGCTCATGAAATGGGATATGAGGTATATGAAGTTCCAATGTTTGAACCGGAGAATTTCGATGTCACTAAACCGATACCGGAACAGATAGCTAAAGGAAAAATAACCCCTATATCTCCATGGGTAGATGTGAGTAAGTTAGAGGAAAGTCGGTTATATGACCCAGTTATATTTATGCAAGAGCAGATGTGTTCTCCAGAAGATGCTGCTATATCCTTCTTATCTCAATCTCTATTAGATGAAGTATGTCGGCCGGTGAGATATTTACATCAGAATACCAGAGTAGGATTAAATTCTTATCATCTGGGGATTGACTTCGCTAGTGAGAATAATGTATCCGCGTTTGAAATATTAGAGCAGACTACTGCCGGCTGGATCCATCGGGCTAGAGTACCCGTTCAGAAAACCGATACTGTACAACAGAATCAATTATTACGGGAACTGGATAAGGCCTTTGGATTTACTACTATCACTATTGATTTGACCGGGCCTGGCACCGGTTTCTATCATTATGCCAAACATGATTTTGGTTCAAAAGTCGCCGGGATTAATTTTTCTACCCGACATCCCATAGATGAAAAAGAATCACATTTATATAGGTCGAAAGACCAAGTGGAAGGTAAGAAAGGAAAAATAACTATACCCATCAAAAGAGCGATGGCCGTTAATATGAAAGTATTAATGGAACAGGGTCGCTTTATAATAATGGATATCGCCGAATATAAATCCGATTTACATTCCGTAAATTATAGTTCATTAGATGCCCCGAGATCGAGAGATTCTCATGGGGATGAATTCTGGGGTACCGCATTGGCTATGTGGGGACCAGTTAAGAAACAAACACAAAGATATGTAGTGCATACTAGGAGATATTGAATGGCAGGCTTAAATAGAACAGACTCTGATTCGGGCCATATCCCCCAAGGAAATATAATCGGGGGGACTATGAGGTTGGTCCAGACTTATGATAATTTTCTCAGAATAACTCCCCCTGAAAGTACCAGACAAGGCAATTTCAAAAAGAATAAATACGACGTCTATCGAGAAATGATGAACTTCGATAATGAAGTATCTGGTGGATTGATGCGGATTGCAGCAGTGGTAGAGAAAGCTTTCGACGGGGTTGGTATGGAACCGGATGGGAATTCTAAATTACTAGATCTAGTAATCGGAATACTGGATGAAATGCGATTCAGTAAAATACTGGGATCCTTAGTAGTATCATTAGGTAGGGATGGAGATGTTATACATATTCCGGTCGGACTTCCCGAAGGAGATGGGAAAAATTTCCTGAAAAAAGAAATAAGAGGAATGTCTCCTTTACCAACCAATATTCTAACTATCATAGATTCGGGCACTCCCAAAGGCGGTATGGATGCCGGATATGTCATTACCCAGAGAGAGACATATATCCTGAATGAACAGGATATTGCCAATTGGGGTGGTAATAATAAGGATCACCGATATAATGGCAAGAATATATGGCATATGTCTATTGGAGCTAGAGATAATTGGACCCTTGATATAAAAAGCAGGAATACATACGGACTATGGGGAACTAGTCCATTACATTCATTAATATCATCAGTTAGATGGAAGGCGCAATCTATCCGAGATGATATATCTTGGAGACATGCTAACGTCCCCCGATTTGATCATGCTATTCCCCTGGGTAGTGTATTAGATCTGAATGAATATACCGGTACGGTGGAGGAGCGAATTACGAAAGCTCAAGATGCGGCTAATGCATTACTTGATGATTACAAAGCATCGATGGTTAGTGATACCGGCGATTCCCAATATGCCTCTCAAGATGCTGAGACGGTAATGGATGTTAACCAAGGATTTATTCACGATTCTGAAACTAATGTGAGCCAAGTTGGGGGACATCATACATATGCTGATTGTTTGCCAATTGTGAAGAAAGTAGATGGCAGCATTGCTTCGAAATTGGGTTTGCCTATATCAGCCTTTGGCTATGAAGAAGGATCTTCTTATGCCATAGGAAAGGTTACAGCGGGCTTTATGAATACTTTCGGATTACATTTGTTGAATGCTATACAGGACGGTACTTTCGAATATGTTAAAAAAGTTATCGAACAGAGAAGTAATGGAAAGTTCACTGAGGCCGAGTGGAATAAGATATATCTTAAATACACGGTGACTGATTTTGAGGAATTAAAAACCAGGGTTAATGCCTGGAATGCTGCCTATAAAGGCGGATTGGCCAAATTGGGCGAGGCAAGGAATGGGATAAATCTCCCACCGATAGACCCTGATGAAGATGAAGATGATATTAATAATCAATTCCATCCAGGATTAGTTCCCGCTAGTAATCAGATAACTGTTAATAATCAACCCGGAAATAATGATGAATCGGAAGACGGAGATGATATAGATGAATCAGAAGAACCAGCAGAGTGATACATTAGATATAGACCCCGAGGTAAACCCCGAAGTGGAGAAAAGATTGGTTAGAATCGAGGCTGCTCAGGATGCTATGAAAACTAGACTAATAGGTCTGGAAGGGCGAAGATGGGGAGATAAAGGAGCGGCCATTAACCCCTCTACCCCGACATGGGCTGAACCTAGAAAGAAGAAGGATCTGGAAGGGGAATCGGAGTAGGTATAATATATGGTCGGCGTTTTAGACCCTATTTCGGACCCTATTTCGGACCCTATTTCCGATCCTGCTCAGACGACGGTAACAGAGACGGCCATAGATGATCTCGAGGTCAGAATGGGAGATTTAGAAGAGAGGATGGATGATCTAGAGGCGACTTTGAAGAAATATGAAAAGTTTTCAAAAAAATTCGACTCTCTTCTTAATCTAAAAATTCGAAAGACCGAATTTGGAAGAGTGGCATTAGTGGATAGAGAGAATGGTGCGGACCAGTAAAATTCCGCAAACTATCGCCGCATTAGAGGCTTTTAAGGTTAATATACTTCGAGAGGCCGCTAGCTTTCTGGAAGAGAAAATGAAAAATACTATTTTAAAACAGACAGAAAGCTCCTGGCCCCCTCTATCCCCAATAACACTTAGAATGAAAGCCCCTGAAAGAAGGAAGCTATATGAAAGTGGAGCTTTAGTAGGGGATATTAAAAGCAGAATCCATAATACATATGCTACTATAGGTATACATCCAGACGCCCCTAATCATGATAAGGGAATGTATAATGAGTATGGGACGCAACATATTCCAGCTCGTTCTTTTGTCCGCAGTACATGGTCTAAATATCATAAAACAGTAATCGATATGGTGACGGTGACTTTTGTCAAACGAATTAAAAAGATAGGGAGATAAAGGACTTAATATAGGAGGAGTAACAATAGAAGAGTGATAACATATAGATGTCAGGAGGTAACGATCGATCACTGAAGCAAACAATATACTTAAGGCTTTTTTACCAGTTAAAGTATTCGCCGAAGAAACTCCAGGATCTGGAGTATTTGATATAAAGGCCGCTAAAACAGACAGCGCCTGTTTCGGATGGGATGGTACTAAATATACATTTCCGAAAGAAGCTCTCGCCGAATATGCTCATACATGGGCCGGAGGGATAGTAACCCTTAATCATATGTATCTGGATCATGAGGATAGTATGATCCAATCGTCTGAATTCGGAGATGACGAATTCGTTCATATGCAGATTAAAATAGCTAATGAAGAAACAGCGAGAAGAATCCGTAACAAGGAACCAACCGGAGTTTCTATCGAGTGTAATAGTGCCGGAGAAACCCCTAATAATGAACTCCGAGTTTTCACTGGTACCGGAGTATCGATTATATTCTATCCTGACATGCCGGCATGCCCAGCTAAAGACGGCTGTGGTATTGCAGCAAAAATTAAAAAACCAGAACATTCATTATCCGGAGGGATAATCATTTCAGAAACCGAACCAAAGTCTACCCCGGGAGAAACCAAGGACCCTGTAATAGCAGGTGCTATGGTATCTCAGGAGGATTTCCAGAAGATTTCCGCAAAGTTGATTGAAACTAGGCAGGAATTACAGGAACTTAGATCCTCTAATGTAACAGAAGAGTATGAAAATAATATCAAGGCTAAGGATGCCAAGATCGCTGAACTCACTAATGAGATTGCTTCTCGGGATACCGCTATAGCGGCTTCTGTGATTGAAGATATAGTCAAACTCGACCCAGAGTTCGTAGCAGAGGGTAAGAGTTTACCTGAACTACAGAGCATATATGCCTCTATTCAGAGAGTGACCGAGAAAATCAAGGCCACCAAAGAAGAACCAGAACCAGAAGAAGTACCATCAGGCAAGAGTGCAAGTTTCCAAGCTCCTAGTGGATCTACCCCCAAGGATAGCCTATCAATTGGCGGAATCATCGCAGGAAAGTGGCATGGTGGAAATGGTAATAAACCATCCTCCTCAGTAGTCGCTAGAATAGGTGATCAGTAATGTCATGGCAAAAGACAAGACCGGTTAACCGAGTAGTTCTGTCTGGTCAGCCAGATGAAAAGATCGGCAAAGTCGGTGGAACAGTCACGGAAATGAAACCCGGGCGATTAGTTGCTAAGGGCACTAATGATGACGATATCATCATCGGTACAACTCTCCTAAGTCCAACCGGATGGTTGGGTTATGAGCAGACCAATGCATACTACAAGCCAGCCAGCGTAGATACCGCTTATGCCTCAGGCGACTGGGCTACACTCATAAATGGGCCTATGGTATTGAACGCATACGTAGAGGGTGCCGTAGTTAATGGCGATCTCTTATGTCCTGGCTCAGACGGGAAATTGAGAAAGTATTATCCTGGTGCTATCAAGACCATGGTGATACCATTCATCAAGAAGACCTCTGAGTTCGATTCCACATATGATCTACCTGCAGGCGCAGTAGTTATGGATGTGTTCGTAGATGTAGTGACAAATGTTGCATCCGGGACTATCGATGTAGGTATTCTGTCAACTGAAGCTGGTGGCGACGCCGATGGGTTTATTGATGGCTTGAGTGCTGCTACTGCCGGTAAGATCGTACCAATTGTATGGGATGCTAGTGCAGACGCCGATAATACCCTTGGTCTATTGATCAGTGATGCTATGTTGGGCGGTACTAATAACTATGGCCGGATTAGGAAGATGTGGGTGTGTGACGGTACAGCTATATCTGTGTCTTATACCACCTCTGACCATGCCATCGCAGGCAATATACACATTATGTATGCCGAACCAGGAGCCGCAGACATTCCGGTAGCAAAGGCAGAAGAGACGGTTGCTGCAGCCGGAGATTGTGCAGTTAGGAGTTTGATTTAAATGGCAGGCGGACAACCACTAACCGAACAACAGATGACCTATTATGACCAGGTCATCCAGGACGTAATTCGACAAGAAATCGTGGGTAGAAATCTGATCGCCCTGGCCCCAGGAAGCCCATTCGGGTTTGGAGTGCAGAAGATCGACTTCAATACTCTGGTCGACATGAGTGATGCCGAGTTGAGTATGAAGCTCACTGAAAATACCGATATGATTGGTCTGACCAATGATACCCTTCCGATCCCCATCTTGCATAAAGAATGGGAGATCGATCGAAGAGATCTCGCGTCTAGCAATAGAACCGGAATGCCACTCGATACATTAGGTCCTGAAACAGCTGCCTCTAAGGTAGCAGCATTGGAGGATAGTCTGATTCTAAATGGCTGGACTCCAGATGGAACTAACTACGACATCAATGGATTGTATCAGGGAGCCGGTGGAGATTATAGTACCAGTAAGGATTTCGGAACAGCGGGTAATGCAATAACAGCAGTGAAGGGATCAATTGCTATCCTACTTGCAGCTCATATTAAACCCCCATATAACCTGACATTGAATCAGGCTCAGTATGCCGAGATTCTGGGTCCCCGAGCGACAACCAGTGACAAGACCGAAATGGAAATCGTGAAGGATATGCTTAGAGGTGGAGCAGGGAATAATGATTCAACTCCATTCGGACCTCAACCAGGTGGCAATATTTTCGTGACTAATGTTATGACTGCCGGAACCGGTCTAGTGAGTGCAGCTCCTAATCCTAGGTATGCCGATCTAGCTATAGGTACCGATATAGCATCCGAGTATGAACTGCTTCCTAAGAGCAAAAACTCATTCGGAAGAGTGTTTGAATGTCTTATTCCACGTATCAAAGTGGATGATGCATTCTGTAAACTCTCGGATATCTAAGTCTATATGAATGAACCGGGACATAAGTGAGACGAAACCTTATGTCCCAATCTTTTTATACCATTAAGATAATATAGAATCTGAGGAAAAAATCATGGTTTATAAAAATAATAAAATAGTCCCGGTTGATAGGTATAAAGCGAGAGTTACCGTAAATCGGCTGATGATGGAAGTATTGGGCGAGGATGGAAAACCCATAGTCCAGACAAAGCATGACACTTTCGGACACGAATATCCGGTCACGGTGGAACAGTTATATTCAAAAGGGGATATAATTCATCTACCTATGGATGTGATAGAGAAAAAGAAAAGTTCTCTAGAACTGGTAATGGAACCAGTGAAGATCGCACCCGTCCCTATTCTAGTGACTGATGAAAACACTATTCCTGAAAAGAAAGCAGTCCCGGATAAAAATCCAGTAGATCCTGTGAGTGAAAAGGGAATTAAGGAACCGACAGTGGCCGATATGATTCCCAAAGAGGATAATCTGGATACTGATAATCCCAAAGATGATAATCCCAAAGGGACTGGGGTTAGTAAGGATAGTAAGAAAAAATCTGGTGAATAAACATGACGGTGGTGGCATCTGATGTCCGGACTTGGCCTCTGAATGAGATTCCAGAGAGTGATATAGCAGACTCAGTTATCACCAGTGCTATTAGTATGGCAACGGCTTATGTCAATGATGTCAAAAAAGTCGATGCCACCCAGTCACAAATAGATAACGCCGTAAAAGCATACGGCGGTTATCTAGCCTTTCTTGCTTATTTAGATCATCCGGTAGCAGATGTGGCCGGATCTTTCGAAAGTGGATATTTCACTCCTAATACAGGAACCGAGGGGATTCCTCAAATAAGGAGTATGCATGATATTAAAACGAAACTAAAACATCTGAAAGAAACTTCTGAAGCATTTTTAAGCTTGGTCTCCTCCACTACTAATGAGGGTATCTGGCCAATCAAACCCCGAATAATTCCCTATATGGGAAGTACTACCAAGCAAACAGACTTGTAGTATTAGTAACAAGTTATTTATACCTGATCATCATATATAGGCATATGTCAATAGGAAGGTCTCCTAGTGATATTTAACTATATACCTTATACATCGGAAAGGTCTTCCGGGCGATATAATGATCAGTATAACTCAAAAGAATACCATTTATGATACTATTTTGAAGTCCTATACTGTGGACGAAACGGTGTTTGAGGTTAATTGTATATATGATAATCAAGTGATCGCCGGACGAGTAGCCAATACAACTACTGAACAGCCGGATGGTACTACTGGTTATCCTTTACTTATTGTTTCCTATATCCCAGGCATAGAACTGGTGGGTGATCTAGAGAGCAATGTGTCATGGAAATCTATTCTAATGTCCGTGGATGTATATGCCCAAAATTATGATAATAGACCCACTAATGCAGTTATTATTAATGGGCGGGTAATAACGGATGAAATATCCAGGCAATTGATAAATGACATAAATGATAATTGGAATGATGATACCGCCTTAATAGCGGAGAATGTTAAACTCCAGAATCCCGTGATGGATCCCACTGATTTATCTCGAATATCTGGTACCCCCCACGTGTATAGAAATAATATTGACATTAACTTAATTTACAAAGAGGAGTAGAAAGAAATGGTATTAGATGGCTCAGCAGAAAAGTCAGTTGAATTAGTGGCAGAAGCTACCTTCGGTACATTCCCCACAGACCCTACTATGTTGGGTATTGGTGGATATCCGGTAAAGGTTACGAATAAGAAAACCGTCCAGATAGAGACATTCCCCTATCTGAAAGAAGTAGCCGGGACTAATAGATCCCAGTCTACTAAGGTGGCTAAGGTCGGAGAAGCCTATGCGGTCAATATCGATATGCGACCCACCGGATGGGATATGTGGGGCTATTTACTGGGAGGCACTCCAGCTGCTCCTGCTATTTCCGACACAGTGGCCAAATTAAGCATGGCTAATAAAGTAGGATCCGCGGAATATGAAAAATTCACCGGTGGAATCGTTCAGAAAATCGAATGTAATATCGAACCGGACAAGGCGGCAGATCAATCCGTAGATCTGTTATTTGTCGATTCAGATGGTATCACTGGAGCCGACTATATTGGAGCCGGCGCTCATGCAGCCGTCGCTTCGGGGAGTCCATTAGATGCTCCGGGCGTAACAGCTGTTACTTATGATTCTGCCGCTCTAAGTGCGGCAAATGCAAAATTAGAGTATATTAAAATGGCCGGGGAATACCCGGTGAATCCGGTCCGGGATATAACAGCCAGTTGGGCTAGTCGGATCGGAGGTTGGGCTAGGGGACAGAGAAATATTTCCTTAGAATTGGGTCTAACTTTAGATAGTATGACTACTCTTCAAACCGATATGTTCGATGGAGCTGCTCATACCTTTGAATTTACCGCATTAGGTCAGACTCTGACCTTTTCTAATATCATATGGGGCGGAGACTGGGAACAAGATTTAGATCCGGATGATGTTATCATGATGCCATTAAAATCTTCTAATGTGGATTTGGTGTTCTCATGAGCGATGGAATAGATTTTGAGTTCGGAGGGCAGACCTTACATCTATCATCTAAGGTCAAGCACAAATCAGTCAAACGGGCTAATAATATCATGACTGAGTGGATGATGAACAACGTACCGCTAGAGACTATTGTGAACTCTAGTCAGGGAGTGGAAGCTCCCATGGCGGAATTACTACAGACCGCGATAATGAAAGACCCTCGTCTGGCTGTAGAAATACAGGACCTGGAAGATTCGATGGTAATTGATCAAACCATTATGCTAGCATCCGGATTAACTCATCCCGAATTGTTGTCATTGGCGGAAGAAGAATTGGAGGATAATTATATCGGACTATATGAAAAGGCTCAGGAACTCCTGGGTGGTGATGCGAATGATTTTTTCGCAGTCTATCGTTCCGGTTCGAGCTTAAAAAAGATCACTCGAGCGAGGGCGGGAGTTTCGGAACAGAAAAGAAAACAAACGTCCGATCATCAGGCCCCCTCTCCGGAATAAAATCAGCTCAAAGATTCATCAGAGATGTTAAATTAGCTTTAGAGGGAAGAGGGCGGGGAGATCCGGCTTTGGAAGAATATAATCTGGCCAAAGTAATGAAAATATCTCCGTTGGATCTATATGAAATGGAAGAAATGGATTATCGTAAGAATCTGATAATAGCTAGACTAGAGACAAAGAGGGAAAGAAAGAAATGACAACATACATCGGAGAAATACCTATCCCTTATATTTCCTCTTTCGAGGTAGATCGAGGAGCTAAGACATTAAATGGGATAGCATTCTTAGGAAAAGATACTCTCCCGTATTTATCGGAATACCCCGACACTAATCTAAGGACCTTTAGTATAACCGGGACATTGCTTCAAGATTCTGGGGTTACTTCGAATATTGATGACATGGCAGAAGATTTATTAGGATTGAGAGATCGTCTAGTTAGTTCTAATTATATACATAATTTTCAGGGACGGAGTGGTTGGCTGGGAGTTCGAGAAACCGACAGTCCCAAAACGGCCAACTCTTTAGTCACTCGTGAATTTTCTATAGATGGTATGTTCCTTCCGAAATCATTATATCGGACTAGGATGCATTCTAATTCGATCATCCGATCGAATAATTTTGCATTTGCCCTGGGGACGGATGACTGTGATAATTATATTGCCATTCCTATAGGGGCCACATATTCTGGCGGAGATGGATCCAGTATTTCCCGGACTAGTAAAGATGGCACTATCACATTAGTATTAGCTACCTCGGACTCAAATATAGAATGGGACATCGGAGAGGCTGATCGATTGAATGGTGAATGTAAGATATTTGATGAAAAGGGAGTTTCTGAAGCAAATTGGGTTCAAGTATATGCAAGAGATAGAGAGTTTACAGGTAAACTAGTAGTAGAGAATGCTTTGTATCGAATGATCTTTGATCCCAGTACAGAGTATATAACCATTTATTACTGGTCCGGTTCCGCTTATACCAAGATAGATGACTTTACATGTGGTACATATACTCGATTCACTCTGGTTGAGACTCATCCAGATATCATCCGTGGTAAATTAGATAGTGGAGTCGAATTTGAATTACGTCGGGGACACCCCCCTATGATCGACACCGATACAGATGATCTATTAGCGGTTGCATTAACCCCCGCAAACCAATCTACTAGTACAGAAAATTATCTAATATTAGGGACTAGTCTCTATATCTGCAGTAATGAAAATTTCACTATAGTTAATTCTACCAAAAATTTGGGTGCTGGCAAAAAATGGATTTTCTACGAAACAGTCTCAGCTACCGCAGAAGATATAGCGCATCAGGCTATGGTTGATGCTAGAATGAATCGGGAATTAATCCAGAGATGAGTAAGGGAAGGTAATATAATGGCATTAGTTGATCTACTAGTAACAGTTAGAGCAAATGTCGGTCGAGCTACTGCTGGATTGATGGCAATTGATAATCTTACTAAGAAGGTGGAGAATGCCATGGTCCGTAATATCCGGTCGATTCAGAGGGCCATTAATGGATTAGTATCCTCTATCATAAAATTAGGAGCTATTCTGACTATAGTGGCAACGCTAGTTTTAGCCAAAGCCGCATCAAGTTTTGCCAAATTTGAGCAAGCTATAGTGAATGCCGCTTCCGTCACCGGTAAACTCGGAGAAGAGTTCGTTGTGGTGAAAAACCATTTATCTGAGCTCGCCCAGGAGTTAGGACGTACTACAGTATTCTCTGCTAGGGAAGCGGCTGAGGCTATGTACGATTTAGCCTCCGCTGGGGTAGATGTCGCCAATATGACCAAATCGGATATGATTCCCATATTGAATCTGGCAGCGGCTACCCAAGCAGAATTGAAATTCTCTACAGAAACTCTGACTGCTACTATTGCTCAATTTGGGCTTACTATACAAGATACTGAAAGAGTAGCTGATGTATTGACAGGAACTATAACTTCTACTAAAGCTACTATCGAGAAGATGTCTATAGCTATGGCTTATGTAGGACCTATTGCTCACGGAGTAGGTTTGAGTATAGAAGAGACAGCAGCTGCTTTGGGTATATTATATAATGCCGGTCTTCCGGCTAGTATGGCTGGTACGGCTCTCAGAGGCGCATTATTGCGATTACTTAATCCCACTGGAGGAGCTAAAGATGCTCTTACTGCATTAGGATTAACTGTGGATGATGTTAATCCGACCTTACATAATTTTGCTGATATAGTTCAGTTATTGGGAGAACGTCAGATGACTACCGCCCAATCGGCTAAGATTTTCGGAGTACGGGCAGCATCCGGAATGATTGCTCTAACTGAAAATAGTGATAAATTATCATCCCTAACCGATCAGTTATATGAAGTCCAGGGATTAACTGATGCTATAGCGAAAGAACAGCTCAATACTCTCAAAGGAGCATGGATTTTATTAACTTCCGCATTAGAAGGATTTATGATTGCTATAGGAGCTGCCACTGCCGGAGGACTCAAAGCATTCACAATGGAACTTAGGAACCTCACCCTGACTATTCAAGATAAAGTAGTGGCTGCAGTAGGGAATTTGATGATTTTCTTGGATCAATTGGGTCCCACTTGGGAAGCCATGAAATCCAGTGTATCTAGTGTGATAGGCATTATAGGAGATCTGGCGGAAATATTTGGATTAGCTGGAGCAGAAGGCGCCAGTAAATTAGCTGATGCTATTAATTGGGTCGCTACTGCGATCGCCAATCTCCTAAGATGGATTGATGAGCATCCGGCTATCACTAAATTTGTAGCATTCATTGCTATAGCGGTAGGTATATTTGCGAATTTAGCTCCGGTAGTAATGGCGGTGGCGTCCGCTATAAGTTGGTTTATCGGGGTAGTTCAATTAGTAGTCTACGCTGCTACTAGTCTAAGTAGTATCATATCAGTTCTAACGGTAGCATTCCCTGCATTAGGAGCCGTTATCGGTTTCTTAACAGGGCCTATAGGATGGATAGTGATTGCTATCGCAGCCTTAGGAGCCGCTTGGGCTACTAATTTATTCGGTATTAGAGATAAAACTAAAGTAGTATTTAACTGGTTGGTGGATTTCGTCTATAGTGTTTTCAATTTATTAGGAGCTGTATTCACCAGATATATCAATTACAATATCTCCGTATTTAATCTCCTAGTCCCGGCATTACAGAAACTCGGGATGGATATAGAAAAGATACAGACCCTTACTTATAATAATATAGAACGACAGGTGAAAGAGACGGCCGAAGTGGTTGCGGATGAGACTGAAGAAATGGGTAATTCTGTTATAGATACCTGTCATAATATGGGAGATGCGCTAGATGTATCTGGGGATCAGTTTACCGATTATGCTAGTACTATTAATGAAGCATTTAGTGATGTTGAACAAGGAGCCTCTTCATTAGCTGGATTGAGTCATCTAGATCAGAGATTCTTAGAGGAAGGAGGATTCATATCAGGAAGTGGGGAATATATAGGAAAAGGACATCCTGATTGGGAAGCACTTAATGAAAAAGAAATGGGTGGTTCTGGAGCAGTACCTAATATATTTACTAATCTGGATAATGGTTTAAGGGATTCTGATCTCACTGTGAATCAGGATTTAAATAAGACCGGAATACAAACCCTACAGACTATAAAAGAAACCCAGATAATTCAGGAAGCCCAAGATGTTAAACTACAGAGTCTTCGGTACTTATCCGAATTGCCAGGAATATCTACCAAACTGGATGACCTAGAAATAGAGATTAATAATTATGTTACTAATAATTATAGTAGCGGTGGCAGCGGACGATCTTCGTCGGGGGGATCTTCCGGAACTAGTGGGGCCAAAGCTATCCCCTCCCAGGAATCATCACATCCGGGTACTAGTATTATAACAACGGCGAAGATCAGCGATGCCCTGAATAAATCATTAGGAAATAATTACAAAGTCACTTTTTAATATATGAAGGAGGAGGAGAAATAAATGGCCACACTAAATGATGTCGAATTCAAAATCACTAAAGCAGAATGGTCCACTTATCAGAATAATGTAGTACAGAAGGTATTAGGAAGCGGAAATATAGTAGTACATGACCTCGGATATGGTGTTGATCCCCTTCCTGTGAGTGCTTGGGTCCATAATGAGAAAGAACTAGATGATTTTAAGGAAGCTTTTCATTCCGGGGGTCTATTAACATATGTAAAAGATCCTCATTCTGGAAAACAATATAAAGGATATGCTCTGGGAAGCGTTCAGGAAGAAACTCCGATTAACAATTCGATCACAGAAGGTATTGCATTCCAGTTCAATATACAATTAGCCACTCCCTATGCCGAATCCTCCGTTCTGTCATGCCGGGCAAAGGAAATCACATCTAACAATCAGGAATGGTCTGCTGAGGATGCGGCTTGTAATAATCTATTAGATAATTGGAGTTTCGAGGATTGGTCTGATGGTGCTAGTTCTGCACCTGATTCTTGGTTATTCTGGTCGAATGGTGCTGGAACAATATCTCGAGAATCTACAATAATAAAACATGGTACATATTCAGCGAACATCGATGGTGTGAATGGTTCAACTACTAATTTACGTTATGAGTTGCGGGATTGGGAAGATTATGTAGGTAAAGATATGAATATTGGTGTATGGATATATACAGACAATCCATCAAATACCACAATAACATTATCAGACGGTGTGGGTTCTACAACAGAAACCGCGACATTAACTGATACATGGGAATTCATAACTTGTACACACACAGTAGATTCAAGTGCAACGAAACTATTTGTGTATATACAAGCAAATCCGAATGGTAATACTGCCATCTTTGCAGATACGGCAGTACTAATCGAAGGTTCCTCAACACCAGATTCAACATTCATCAGAGACATCGACACAGATGGGAATGTGGATGCACTACCGGATATAAAAATAAAGGCAGGTGCAATTGGTACATCATGTTATCGTGACTCAGTAGATACAGATACACAGCTTGACACGACTATGTATAATACCTCATCTAGTACATATATATTGGCGACAACCCAGACATTTTCTGCTATAGATGGCAGAGGATGGGCGATGAAAAATGTATCATTTGACCTGAAGGATGTGTACACTGATGTGGCATGGTGTAAAGTCACGTTACAAGCAGCGAGTTATGATAGCGGAACCGAGACTACAATTTTTGAAGCGTCAGAGACAAGTGATTCATTCGTAACACACACCGAAACATTCGATGATGAAACAACAGAATATCGTGGGGGAAACAACGAAGATGTTGTAATTAGATATTATATTAAAAATGTTGGTACTCCATCACAGGACACACAGATTGATAATTGTGAAACAATCATGTATACTAAACGTCCTAATTCAGCTACAGATGTTGATGTATATAATACCGCTGACACTTCAGTAAAATGTGCAATCTGTAATGATATAGATGCAGATGCTGAGGTTCAAATCAATACAGATGGTACTGGAACATATATGTATTCGGATTATTTCGTCACAGATAAATATTTAGATGCATATTATGAAAGATTGAGCGTAACACATGATACTGGTAATGATGAGTTGGATATTGCTGATGATGGATATTTGATATATAAAATAGACACGAAATATCCCATCACTGGCATTCCGACTCTGACTTCTCAGATTAACATCACATCCGGTACTCCGACTATTCAGATCGCTAAGGATGATGGAGCCGGTGCTCCAGATACATGGTATGATATCGATACCGCTATTGTAGATGATGTTGACACTGAATATGAATTAGATAATGCAACATCCTTGAGTTTAAAGGGTGAGACAATATTATATTTTAGATTCGACTGTGTTAAAACAACCCCGGCTACACTTAGTATAAAGTCATTTAAACTCAATGTCGATATAAATACCACTTACGCAAAGAATCCTATAGTATCCCATTCATCAGGTAGTAATACCTTCAGATGTGATCAGAATTCGGATAGTGGATTAAATTGTGAAATCTCACTAATGTATAGGGATAGATGGTGGGTGTGATATTGAATGGATATTGAGGTAGTTGTGGAAAAAAGTAATGGAACGATCTATAATCCCAAAATTACTGAATTGATTATTTCCCATCAGGATCCCTATGGTGTAAATTATGCCACTATAGGTATAGCAGAATCCGCTTTGGCTATCAGTGATATAACCAGCCACGATGATATAAAAATATATCTAGATAATCGACTTTATTTCACTGGGGTTCTAGGGAATCGGGAGATTAATATATCAGAAACTAGTGTATCTACCGAATTTCCGGCCGTAGACTATGGGTGGATCTTAGGTAAGACATATGTCTCTTCTCTGAAAAACTGGAGTTCCCCTACTCCGATTGGAACTATACTGGAGAATTTACGGAGCATTTTCATTCCCTCCCTGACTGGGACTAATATATCGACCGGGCCTAATATCGCATCGTATAATATCCCGGCTTGGGGTAAAACCGTACTTCAGGTTTATCAGGAATTAGCCAAGATTGCGGATTATGATATATTCGTAGACCTTAATAAGGATATCCATTTTACTGCTAAGAATACCACAGCTATAAGTGGTTTTGGTGTAGTGTGGGGGGAGAATATACTATCTATAGATTCATATATAGAAGATGTAGATAGGGTTATCAATTATGTGAAGGTTATAGGAGATACAGGGTATTCCGCTTATGCAGAAGATTCCGCCTCGCAAACCCGTTATGAAAAAAGAGAATATCTTCATACAGATCCATCTCTGGGGTCTAATGCTGCCTGTCAAGCTATAGCAGACGCATTAATTCAAGCTTCTCCCCCGATAAATCTTTCTCTAACAATAACTGGTGATTTAAATGTGTCCCCTCGGGATATAGTTAATGTAGATATTCCTAAATTAAATATAGATACTACATTTAGAGTCACTAGAGTCGAACAACGAATAGATGTTGATACTTTCGAAACGTCTATAGATCTAGGTACCCGGCCGGAAGATTTAACAGATGTTATAGCCGCTATAAATCGAAAATTAGCCTTAGCTAATTCTGGTTATGTCTAATCTTTTAAATATCTTCATCTAGTCCGATTTTGTTACAAGCCCGGATATACATAGCTCGAATGGTCTGCGGCTTGACTTTTAATACATCCCCTATCTCGGCAGCAGACATTTGACTCCGATCATACATTTGATGAATGATTATCTCTTCCACCGTAAGTCTTTTCTCCCTCAGACGTCTTATTTTATCCAGTCCTATCTCAAGGTACATATAATAGAGCCTCCATCTGGAATAAAGAGCCTTTCTCTCGGACTAGTTCTATTACATCCGGATTCTTTTCCATCACATGCCAGGGGATCACCTTTTTCTTACCTAATTTTAATTGAATAGCTATCAAGGTATTCACGGATATCAAGAATACTCGCTTATTCCTTGGTTCATCTCTCTGTATGGCAAAAATATATTCTCCCCCCGCTCCATCGATTTCTACCCCCATCTGGATCTGATGTGGTTTTATATTTCTTAAAGGGAAGTGATCCAATTTAATAGTGCTCTTACACTCTATCATTATAGTCCGTCCCTGATGAATAACCATAAAATCAGCTGGGACCTTAGGTATCAGAAAATCTTGGTACTCGGTATGAGTCTTCTTTAACTTGGTTAATAATCCCTCTATAGAATGGGTGTCCATTATTTTATATATGAATGCATCGGGTAGATATTTCTTTATACTTTTCTGAAAACTATTCTCCCACTGATATCCGTTTCTCTGATATTTTGACATACCCATACTATGTCTTATGGGTATATATAATTATGCCTCACCTAAAAGATATTTTTTCCCTCTCATTTTTAAATATCCTCGCTCTAACATCAAATTAATTATTTCGTCAGGTACCGTTTTTAACTTATGTCGGTATAGGCCATCGTTGTTTTTAATAAATTTCTCAGCCACTCTATCTTCCCATACTTTTATACTGAGAAGGTTATCTTTATCTACTCTGAATCCTAGAGCTGTGAATATCTCTGGATTAGGGATATAAATTTTATCGGCATCATATTTAGCGGCTTGAGTGACCGCATCAGCTACTATTCCCTGATAAAATGTTTTAGTACCTTTCCCAATATTTCCCCCCGCCATTTGAACTAAGTCTGATATTATTTCTTCCGAACTCTTAGGGTATTGTAAAGACTCAATAGTTACAGCATCCTTTTTCCCTCCGCCACCACTATTGCCTCTTACTTCCCCGTCGTTTATATAATCATTCTCCGATTTTCTAGAATAGATGATAGTCCGACCATCTATTTCTTCCCCATTTATTATGTCCGTGCCGATTGGAATCTCATATAAATTATCCAGTATTCCTTTCTTGGAGTCGTGGTTAGTAGCCCACCACTGACTACTACTAGTCTCTATATCGGTCGGGGTGGATGTTATTCCTAGAATAGATGAATTATTACTCAGGGTCTCCATTATCTCTCTGAAGTTCATCGGAGACATATTATGGTCTTGGTTAGCACACTCTACTCTCAAGTCTCGCATATATGCTATTGTTTTGTCATATAATCGGGGGTTAATTCTTTTACCAAATATATCATTCATAACTATTCTCATAGGGGTAGTACTTATATAATCATATGTCTTCACATCAGGGTGTCTAACGTTGTATATCCGCCTTAGATGCCCTGATTCATACTGCCCCTCTAGATATATCCATTGTTTTAACTCATCTGCCGCTCGCATCTCCTCGATACTTTCAGGGGTTATATCTCCATTTAGAAATGCCTCTCCGATCCGTTCTATTCTGAATTCTAACTCATTCGTGTGTATTAATCCCAACAGTCTCATGTTTTTCATCATCTTTTTTTCCGAGATTGTTATTTTCGGGATTTTCCTATTGATGAAGTCTATTTGATCTATAATGGTACAAAAAAGGGTCCCCGATTTCAAAATCTGAATCAGTGGACTACCGGGAATGAATAGGTGATGCCTTATCTTAGCATCAGTGGTTATTATAACTAAATTCTCCTCTACCGTAGCCATTACTAATGCCAAATATATCCATTTCGGGCAGGTATCATACTCTTCTGCCATCGATCTATACTTGGATAAATTTCCAAAAAACGGTAGGTTTCCCGTGATATAGTCATCCATTATAGGCTTTATCAATTTACCTATCGTGGCATTTTTGGGGCATTCTTTACATACAATGGAGGGGACATATCCCAGAGATAAAAACTCTTTTCCATGGGGACATACATCTGGTGAGCATAGTTCCAAATTACTTGGGTTATCCAAGAATCCTACCCCTGCTTTTAACAACCTCTGAATAATTATTTCTTTTACTTTTTTCGTATGAGCCAGGAAATTAACCCTCCCACCATAACCTATAATATTTTGCATCATAGCAATTGACCCCCAGGTTTTACCTTTATTAAACCCGTTCAATATCACCGTGTACTTCTCATGAGTTAGAATATCTTCCATACCTTTGGCCACATATTTGAATTGCTCTATAGTCTCCTCTACTCCGCCTATGATCCGTTCCTCTTTACCCTGTGAGAAATCCACTGCCTTTTCTAGATCTTCATATATTCTTTCCTGCTTATGGACCCTACAATCATCACAATACTCTCCTACATATTTTCCACATCGTTCCATTAATTTTTCACAGGTGAATGGTCTCAAACTTTTTCGTTTAATAGGCCTTAGATGCTTAGCGGTGGTTTTTTTGACATATTGTTCTTGTACCGAGAAATAGGTATGAACATCTTTATCTCTTCCCCCATTTGCCATTATTTCAGCGGCAGCGGCCGTCATGAAATTCCATCCATCTCCTCCGGTGGTCTCTATATGCTCATCATATACTCGTTGAAAACAGGGTCTAATATCGTCATAGACCTCCGCGAAACTAGTTACTTTCGGAATATCAGCATACTCAAGATCATAGGTATCTCGAACTACATTATCATCTATTGATATTCCTAGTTTTTCCATATTATCTATTGTTATCTTATGATTATCTATATCTTCAATCTCATTACTAGTAATAATGTGTTCTCTAAAATCATCGTCCACAAAGAATGACCTAGAACCGGGATATAATAAATGGGTTCCCAATGGCGGTCTTATGCCTCTACCTAATCCTTTATCAACCGTATCTATAGGGAATATCTCTACATCTAATCCTAAGGAATCGGTCACTTTCTTTAAAAAATCATGCATCATCCAGACCGGCATTTCTTCAGAGAATACCCAGATATGATATCCTCTCCCCCCAGTCCGTTCAACTAGGATGGGTTTAGATATCCCTAAGAAATTGAGTTGGTCTTTGACTGATTTTATCATATTTTCGAGTTCTACCCAAGCCTCCGTATCGTCTGTGGAACCATGAGGGATATCTAGATCTATAGCCCCTAGTGAACATCTCCCATCTACGGACGGATATAATGCTAATACCCTAGTGTGATTTTTGATATGGTCTAATAAATCTTCAGAGGTTAGCCTACGAAATATTCTTTTATAGGACCCATCTTTTTGCTGCTCGGCAAAAGTATCTCCCCTGAAGATGAATAGGGAGACGTATTCGGCTAAGGTGGTCATTTATACGTATATGACTCTTTCCTGCATGTCGACTGGAAACTCTTTATTATTGAATTTATATAGTCTCCTGAACGCCCCATCCATGATATGTGTATCTCCCCAATCGGTATCAGACCGAATTATGCGTCCAACTCCCTGAACTAGTTTCTGACAGGCATCCTGGAAATATCTCTTTTTATCTCGGTTCATCCATCCCTGTACAACGGGATCCTTCGTGTCTTTAAATGGTATTTTAGCTATACCCAAGAATCGGGCTCTGTCGTCTTTGAAATCTTCCCCCTCCCACAAGGAAGGGCTGATGATAAGTCCGTTTGGAATATTATAATGATCATCCAGAAGATATTCGACATTATCGCCTCTATTATGAGATACTACTCTATGAGCTTCGTCTGGCATCATGGATTGGATATATTTAGTATAGTGAGCCACTTCGGCAAATGAATTGCATAATATTAGTCCCCGGTGGTCGGGGTATCTTAATAATAATCCAGATATCATTTTACCCATGGTATCTCTCTTTCGGTCCATCCCTCCCTTCTCCCAATTCATAGTTGGTTGGGAGTAGGAATATATGGGGGCTTTCTCTTTAGGGAAGGTAGAGGCCATAGTATAATAGAATACCTCACTAGGATCTAACCCTAGTCTATTACACAGGACTTCTTTCCTAGGAAGAGTGGCACTCATTATTAGACTAATCTCAGAATGTCTCATCAGGGTGTTCTTGATATAGGAGCCAATGGCTAATGGTATCATTTTAAAACCATCGGGGTCCAAATGAATAACCCAATTACCCGGGTTTTCTTTGTATGAATTATAAAGAGTAGTGGTCCTATCACCGAGGGTATTAAGCATTTGCGCTCTTCGTTTGAGTCCATCCTGTCCTGATTTACGGGCGATGTCAGTATCGCCAATTCGTAATGTTACTACCTCATTTAACTGTTCCAACCACTTGACTGCTGAATTGAGATTTTTTATTTCTCCCATCGGAACCTGATCAAATTCTGGGTAATCCTTAAAATCTACACCATGTATATATCTCACATGATATAATCCTAAGTCATGAATAGAAAAAGAGTTAACCTCGCGGAGATATGATTCGAGATTATGTCCCTCATCTAATATCTGAAGAGGTTTTCTATTAAACTCACATCCGGGTAAATTCTTTTTGAGGACGTAATAAGGATAGTTGAACACAGTGTGTTTAGCATTAACTCCCCTCTCAACATTCCTCCAATATTGGCACCTTTCATCTGAGTCTTCTGACCGCCATCCTTTATCCCCATATGCTCGGTATTTGCCTCCTTGAATCGGTTTATGAGAACAGACAAATTTATCAGGGCCGGTTATACACATCCCCTTATCACAAGTTTTAGTTCTATTAGAAGCACATGGAAAATTACCTCTACCTTCTACCTTCTGATATTCAGGACCTAGTTCGATATACTGTGCCTGTAATTTTTTCATGGTGGTTAATATGTCAGCTCCACCTAATAAATTACTTAAAGTTGCTGCTATAATAGACTTTCCTGAACCAGTCCGGCCGTCTAGGGCTAATATTTTATAATTATTATGAATTGCTCCGTATAAGGAGGCGACTGCGGCTGCCTGTCCTGTTCTATATTCGTCTTTAGGATTATATTTTAAATCCAGAGCGGTTCTACGAGATAGTAATTCCATTTTATATCAATCCTCTGTATAATTTGCTGGAATATTAAATGTCTTAAAAGTATATATAGATATTCCTATTATTCACTGGATGGATCTTTTTTACTCTATTCCTCTACCCCGATCAATCATCAACTATCTTATAACAATTTAATACTTTTATATATCAAAAAGAAGGAAAAAAATAATTTTCTCTTTACTTTAATATTACTTATATCTATATATAATCGCATAAGCGAAACCATCCTATCACACTATCCTATTATACCGAATGGGGATGAGTATAAATACTTATAAGACATATACTTGTTGCAGCAGAAATCAAGCTGCAGGAAATTACATGACAACTAAAAAGCCAACTAAGAAAGAGATTCTCGCGTCTCTGAAAAGCGAATTTGGATTGGATGTTCCTAAATTGGAAGACGAGGTATATCTCAAAGCCCTTAATGATTGGGAACAATTATCTATCCGAACAATTGCCAGTAGATGCCGATTCTATCTGACTGGAGCTGACCGGGATGCAGAAAAAGAATCTATAGATATTTCCGGTGTGTTCCTGGGGTCCAGAGATCTGGTAACCGCTAAGAAACCTCTAGGAAAAAACAAAGTTCAGTTACTCACTTTCCTGATGAAAGGAGAGGATGATAGATTACGAGTCTTCTCAGAACCATCTACCCCGACTCATTTTAAGGGGTTCAAGAAGGAGGTTTTCGGGAAACTGATTGAGGGTAAGATGCTGATGACTGGTAAGGATGATCGAACTTTCTGTACTCCTAAGGATGTTGTGGTTACTGATCCTGAATTTACCCTGGATACCTCTCAGATTGAGGTACTTGATGTACAGGGAGTATATGACTTACCCGAGTACAGAGAGTGTGCCGTATTAGTCGAAATCAATTCTATATGGCCCCTTAGGATACCTGAATGGGAAGCAGATAACTGGGAGGATGAAGACTATCCAGCAGTGGTTAAAGAAACTCCGGTATTCCAGATATATGCCAAAGCTGAAGAGGATGCCCCGATATTAAGAGCTTCATTACATCCGGTACATATCGGTAGACCAATTATTCAGATGGAAGACTTCGATGTCCTCTGGCAGGAAGGAACCGATATCGAGGATGAATTGTCGCCATCGTTCTCTGGGAGAAAAGTAATCCTATTCGGCCAGAAAAGAACCAATAGCTCCTATGAGGATAGAGAGTATGTCGAGTTCGACCTGAACGCTGTTATTGAAGTGACTGAAGAACCGATTGTGGTTAAGCCGGCTGCAGAAACAATCCCAGGTAAGAGTAAAGACAAAGGGGATAAAGAGGCTAAGAAGGTTAAGAAGGCGGAAAAAGAAGCTAAGAAGGTAGCCGTTAGAGTGGCTAAAGTCGCTGAATCTGTAGAAGCACTTCGAGAAGAGGCTACTCCGACCATTGTGCGAAGTATGCATGATGAGAAGTTCTTCAAGGATGTTGAGGATAATCATCTGCAGGCTATGATCGATGAGGAGATGAGAGAGCTCGGAATCGAGCCAGTAGCAGATGTAGAGGAAGAGTCCGATAAATCCGAGGAAGTCCCAGAAGAGGAAACCGAGGAAACCACGAAGGACGAAAAACCAGCGGAAGAGACTGAGGACGTGTTTGGAGAGGAGTAATCCTCTCTTTCATTTCTTGGAGATGATGAGAATGAAATATGATGAGAATGGGGAGCAGATGGTAGAACATCATACTCATTATAAAGAAATTCATGGATATGATGAGACTGTCTGGATGACGAATAGCGAACATCAGAAATTACATAGGAAATTGAGGGAAGGGGGTAAATGTAATGTACCGGTAGAAGAATTAACTAAGATCGCGAGAGCAGCTCATTTAAGAACGAAAAAGAGAGCCGAGTATATGAAAAAGCATAATAGAAAATACTGGCAAGACCATAAAGAAGCGATTACAGAGAAGGGAAAAGAATACCATGAAAAACATAAGGAAAAGATCAACCAATACCAAAAAAACTATCGGGAAGAAAATAGAGAAAAAATAAAGGAACAAAAAAGAGAATGGTATATGAGGAAGAAACAAAAAACAGAAGTATGTAAGCAATATAGAGAGGCGATATAAGGAATGATTAGCAAAGAGGATGAAGATTCGCTCTTCGAGGAGCTATCAGATGAGGAATTAGACCCAGAAGAGATAGCAGAGCGGTTAATGGCTCCCAGGACCACTTATGACCAATCGACTATATGTATGGGTCTTTGGGGATTGAATGACTCTCTCAAATCCGGAGTGGCCATTGATTGCCGAAGTAAAAAACAGATTGAAAATCACGAATTAGTGTTTGTAATAGATCTGGATGATGCAAACCGGACGTTATGGAAAAACCACTGGGATTCGAGCTCGGATATAAGGATTATGAATCCGACTGTATGGCAGGAGTCTTCTGAAGGAGGGAGAAGGGAGATAGATTATGATAGAACTTTGAAAGTTATACATTCTATTATATCTAAAATTGATGGGATGTTAAAGAAAGAGGTTAAAATAGCCGGAGTTGTGTTTGATGGTTTAGATAAATTGCTTGACAACGCTGAGAACACAATGCGCCTTGATAAGCAGCTCGAGATTGATGAAGGGGTTACTTTTGCATTCTGGAGGAGGAGAAATAAATATTTCTTGGATATTATGAAGGCGACGAAGTCTCTATCTTGCGCGAGATATTTTGTTACCCATTCTAAAATGAGACAAAAAAAGAAGACTAATCAGGCGGGGGTAGAGGTAGTAGTCCGAGAATGGGAAGAACCAGATTGGCATAAAAGCGTGGCTGATGAGTTATGGCAAATCATTCATTGCAAGAAGGTAGAAGACGGCGAGGGAGATACTACTTATAGCGCGAAGGTGGAAAAATCTAAGGGATGTCCCGAACTAGTAGGATCCATCCACACTACTATGACAGTAAAGAATAAGAAGGTCAAATTCACTGGACTACCATTTTTGAGAGATAAAGAAAACGTTGAGGTGAGAAAATGATTGTAAAAGGGAGTGATATACTCCCATTAATGGGACCGGGCCTAGTTTCTCCTGAGATCCAGATACAACCAGCAGGAATCGATTTAACCGTGAAACACATCCGTGAATACCGGAGTGGAGGGGTATTGGACTTCACTAATGAACAAAGAGTTCTCCCCAAGACCGATAGGCTATTTTGGGGTGGAAAAGATACCACTTCCCCATATATTAATTTAGCACCAGGAGGTTATTTAGTTGAATTAGACCCAATAGTCAGCATTCCTAATGATATGATAGCATTCGCTCAACCCAGAAGCAGTCTAACTAGGATGGGATGTGGTATCCATTCAGGTATTTGGGATCCTGGATATAAGGGGAATAGTACAGTTGTATTGAATGTGTATAATCCACATGGAGTTAGGATTTATAAGAATGCTAGGATCGCCCAATTGATATATGCTAGAATGGAAAGTTCGGCGGATAAGCTATATGATGGAGTTTATCAGGGATCTGGTATTATAGACGAAACACCTTCGAATCAAACCGGACTAAAATGATGCCAACTCCCGATACAGAATATAGGAACGGAATGCGGATATATCCAGTACCAGGTCCGAATGGAGAGATATTACATTTCCCCTCCGTTACGACCGTCCTGAACATCCTACCTAAACCAGCATCTCTCCTGAACTATATAGAATGGGATCCGGAAAAGGCTGAGAAAAATATGAAACGTAGAGCCATGGTCGGCTCTACTGCTCACTATTATTTCGAATGCGTTCAGGCTAGGAAACTCCAAAATCATAATCCAATTATAGAAGAGGATATACAATTTAATAAGTTCTTTAATGCAAAGACAGCTAAAGCAATTGGCGAAATATGCAAAAAGATTGCTCTATATATACGGTTTAATGACTTTGAACCTTGGTTCCTCGAGGAAAAGACTTGGTCGCACGAACTCCAAACGGCCGGTAGAGTAGATTTTATTGGAAAATTTAACGGTGTTAGCTGTATTTTAGATCTAAAGACCGCTAAATCATTTTATCCTCCGGAAAATGGGATAGACCCCCATGCTTTACAACTGGCCGCTTATAAACAAGGGCTCAAGGAAGTTCACGGAATAGAGGTTGAGAAACTCTACATCTTAAGAGTTAATGAGGCTAAGCAACCGCAGTTGAAAGAGGTATCTGATGATAAGGATGGTTTTTTAATGGCCAGAGAATTATTCCGGGAAGAGCATGGATTCTGAGATGATTATATATAGTATATAGGCGTACAAGTAATTATCAGAGTTGAAATATACTCAACAATAATGATAATGGAGTTAAATGAAATGGAATATGAATATAGTCACCTAAATACTCTCATAGGCAGGGAGTTAAGTGATAGATCAGAAAAACCCGGCAACTTGATCGGGAGAGCATTGAATATAGCTGAGTTTATGGTAGCTCATAAAGCATTAGGTGCTACGGAGATTGAAAAGGAAATTGCCATTGAGATGGTAGTTAATCGCGGACTGGGATACCTGTTCGAGGTATCTGAAGAAGAGTTCCCCAGATATGCCGAAAGCGTTCGAATGTCTGATCATCCCACCTTCTGTGTGAAATGTGGTAGACCGCTTAAGAATAAGATTGCTATCCAGACCGGAATGGGTATAACTTGCCGCTCTCTGACAGCGAAGGATGTGTGGGAAACCTCCCGGAAGCAGAATGCCACTACAGAAAGGCGAGCTGAAATTGCCGAAAATGATGCCCTGGAAATGGATAATCCCACCAGACTGGGTCTACGCAAATTGGCAACCAAGTATCAGATCAGTGTATCTAGTGTCCGAATCGACCGGATAAGCAACCGGACTGAAAAGGCACTCGGTAAGGAAGTAGATGAACTCATAGACGCCGGTCATTTAATACCTCATGATACAGATAGTGTCGTATTACCAGACCCCCTCCCCCCAGTGGAAGTTAAAATGACCAAGAAGGCCAAGAAGGCAGCTAAAGAAGCGGCCGAAGAGGAGCCACACGGGCCATTTAATCCGGAAATTAAATGCAAAATCTACATCCGGAAGGCTGATGGAAGCCATTGTAAGAGGAAATGCAAGAACAGCAAACTCCCCGAAGTGGACGATGCTAAGACAGATCCCGAAAAGGTAGAAAACCTATGTGCCACCTGTGAGAAAGATTTTGCAGAATGTGACACACCGGACGATATTGTGTATGGTGGTGAACATGGTGATGCGGTAGTAGAGTGTACCGAATATATCGAGGGTACCGAACTAGAGAATGATGATCTGGACGTCGAACCCGACGGAGAAGTCGAAGAAGAGGAAGAGGAAAATGAAGTAGAATTTGAAGACGAGTCCGAGGAATAACCCCGACTCACTTTTTTTATTTATTATTAAAGCCGAGGTATACATAATGGGTAACAAAGGAATCACTAAGATCCGGGTTTTTTCTGGAGATAATTTAAATGAGGTATATAAGAATGTCGCGACTAATATCCTAGAGGGAGGAGAAAATATCATATTTGGAGATATTGATAATCAGAAGGAGGCCAGAGAGATATTTGCAATAATGCAATTCCATGGACAGGCATTAAAAGATATATTGAAAGGGAAGGTCCCTAGGGGATTCGGATACTCCAAGTCGCAAGTAAAGGCGCTGATGAAAACGTTTGTAGAGGAGGCCCAAAATCCAACTGGGTTTGAATATACTTATCCGGAAATTCTGCGTTCTCATCCCGGGTGTGACACTATCATGAGAAAAGCACATTTATATGACCAGATTGAGTTAGCGTACCAGTTTCTGAGTATCGATATAGAAGATAGGATAAAGAGTAATCGGAATGTAGGTTGGATAGGAAATCCGGGCTTTGCTTTCAGTAAGGATAAACCTTGTTTCAATTGGTTCCAACTTAGATATATGGGTACTAGAAATTCCTTGGTATACTGGAAAGAAATCCCCATGGTCTCACTAAGATTATTATTCCGATCACACGATTATGGTGATGGGGTAATGGCAAATGCGTCCTCTATAGGGTATGGTTTTAATGAACTAGTATTGAAACCACTAGGTGCTGAGATGTCCGAAATAATTATCATATCAGCATCTGCTCATGTACATAAACTGGGGTCCCAGCTAATTGAGGAGACTTTCGGAATAAAATATTAAATAGCAATCTTTATAATCTATTAAGGCGTAGTAAGAGTACTAGAAAAGCATATACTGAGGAATTATATGACGCTAAAAGAAAAATTTAGACCTAAAGTAATGGAAGATTTTGTAGGACATCCCGGAATTAAAACGGCGATTGGGAATCAATTAATCGCCGACAGCAGACAGGATATCATACTACATGGTCCCCCGGGAACTGGAAAGACTGCAATGGCACGAATTATCGGATATTTCTACTACGGAGAGAGATATGAATCCGGGATGATGGATTTAAATGCATCCGATGAGAATGGGGTAGATGTAATGCGCCATAAGGTGGCGAAGAGAGCTAGAGCCAAGCCTATAGAACCAGGAAAGCCTCAGATTGTCTTCCTGGACGAGGCAGATGCCCTAACTCCACAGGCTCAGATGGCTTTAAGACGCACTATGGAGGACTATGATGATAATTGTATTTTCATCTTAGCCACTAATAATCTGAATGCCATTATCGACCCCATCCAATCGAGATGTATTGCAAGTACTTATTTCCTGGATAGACTTAAGCCAGATGAAGTGTGGGAATTGATGGAGAAGACTACTATTAAGATGGGAGTGGAAATCGATGCCGATATAATGTCAGATATCAGTCAACGAGCTAATGGGGACGCCAGGGCTGTGCTTGACTATATCGAATCATGGCATAATGGATCTATGATGCTAGAGGCTCCTAATAAATTAAAAATTCTAATGGAGTTATTGATGGTGGGAGGCCCGGAGACATATAAGTTTTTGGAGTATATTGAGGGAAAAGATTTATCCGCTCTAAGTCAAATGTTAATGAGATCCGGAAATTTCACATTGGCTAAAAAGACAACCCTCAACAGGATTATCGCCGATTGTGATTATCGAATACAGAGGTCTCATAATCCCGATGTTCATCTAATGGATGTAATGAATCGACTGAATGAGGTGATGGTGGGTGGTGACCGATAATGAGTGTCACTTTCCAAGTAAGGGCGGGGTTATTACTGAACCATATGAAAAGGGCCGCTTTTTGTAGTGATATCCGGGATCTCTATATAGAAATAGAGCATAATATAATGAAAACTAGCGCCATAGGAGTCACTAACGACAGACTGGCTACTATACGTACACATATCGATAAAGGCCCCGAAAAGAGAATGATTATAGGGATTCCGGAGGTTCGAAATGCCATTAATCGGGTAATGAATTTTAAACCAGATGATATTCTGATTCTCGAAGATGATGGGACTCAGTTGAAGATCTTACGAGAGAAGCCTAAGAAGAGCTATATCTTGGCCGGGGTCGCCGATTTAAAAGCCATAAAATCTAAATCGGTCTATGAAGTCTCGGTAAATACTGAAGAAAAGGAGTTTGATATAGAAGTGGTAGGGAAACCATCCCAAAGAGCAGGGGGGATAGAGGCAATTACTACTCTGGATAATCTTTCGGATATTAAAGCTATATTCAAAGACAAAGATGTATTCACCGATGAGACAGAACTTTCTATAATGAGTTCGGGAGAAATTCATCTGAAAGGGAAATCTGACGAAGATGTCGGAGACGATATCATAGAGGCCACTCCTAAATCAATTCCTAAAAATGACATTGTGAGAGGGTATAGTGGATTGATAGAAGTAATTAAATCTCTTAATCCTAAGGCCGATATCACCTTGTATGCCGGGACAGGAACAGTGAGTTTAGTGATAACTGAGTCATTAGATATCCCTGGAGAAAAATACGACAGTGTATATACTGTAATGAGCAGAAACCTACGATGGAGCTGATAATATGATAATAAATCCGTTAAACACCGAACACACCTGGGGGTCCAAGGAGATAGACCAGTTGATGAACGAATTGATGCATTCTTTGGATACGTATGGATCAATCCAGGAGGGCACACGACAAAATGGAGAAGAAATATTGTGTGAAAATATAGGAGTACCTACATTAAATAATGTCCAGTTTTCTCTTAATCTGACAACTGCTAATCTCATGTATCTTGAGGAAGAGATAGCTAAAAAGGACGGAATGAAGGGACTACGGTTTTTAAGACAAGAAGCGAAGGAATGGGTGGCCAAAAATTTCCTTAATCCAGGAAAAGCCTGGGAGGAATATCCTGAGCGATGGAAAAATTCTTTAAATATAGTGGGGAAGATGGACTACACCTATCATGAAAGACTGAATGCGGGGAATCGTTTGAATAAGATGATAGAGTTACTCATAGACTATCCGGCTACCAGACAGGCTTATATCGACCTTAGAAATCAGGATGATTCTAGATACCCGGAATCCGGACGGAGGATACCATGCATAAATGGGTATCAACTGAATCGCGATGGTAAATATATTAATATGACCGTGATGGCCAGATCAATCGATGTTAATAACTGTTTATTGAATGATATATGGTTAGCACATGCGCTATTAAAACATATAGTGAATAGTATAAATCATATGGTGCATTATGCCGAGAAGGATAAAGTGGACCTGGGAAAAATCACCTTCTTTGTTTCGAATTTACATGCTTATCCTAATATAAAAGAGATGATTTAAATGATAAATGAGCTTAGAAAGGAAACTATCAATACCCTGCGGAAGACGATGGGAACTTCACCCGAAGATAATGTCAATCCAGACACAAAATTCCACCATGGGGTCAAGGGAATTAAGGTAGAAATGGTGGATAATTCAGAAAATCCGTATAAAAATATATATGAGGCGGCTGTAGCTACTTGGGGTGATGAGAGATATTCGCGTAAATGGGATCAGACCCCACCAGAAGGTCGATTCGAGGTAGTCAAAGCTGCACTATCAAACCAGACCTTACCGCAGGTACTAGAAACGGTCAACTTCATGTTTATCGTTCGAGGAGCTAGTAGGTCTCAATTTGACCAGCATGCTAGAATGAGAGTAGGAGCTACATTTTTTAGTCAGGGAGTTAGAGATAACTCTAGAGCCGAAGCGGGGTTCCGGATGCCTTCAGAATTAGCTGAGATGGAAGATACCGATCTGCGGGAAAGAATCGAAGACCATGTGTTACAAGGGAAGGATCTATACTCCGAGATACTGAAAAGAGGACGGGGATCATATCAATCCGCCCGATCTATCTTACCGATGGGTATAACCCATAATTATAAGTGGGCGTGTAATTTACAGGCATTAAAGGGATATATGGCACAAAGGCTCCAGGCGTGTGAGCAGGAGGATACAGTATTTGTAGCTATTGCAACCCGAGATGCTATAAAGGAAAAATTCCCCCTGTTAGCTAGTCATCTCAAACCCGGATGTGATCATGCCAAAAAATGTACTTATCACCAGGCTTATACTCTGAGTGAGATGTTTGGATGTCTGTTCAAAGGATGCGGTAGATGGCCTGATGATAATGAATATGCCACTTTTAATAGGAGTTCCAGTAATTATCAACATATGGGGCATCAAGGGGGCATCTTCTTACCCAGGCCTGACGTATGGGCGGAATATAGTGATTTGGATAGCTTAGAGGTTGAGGATCTGTGTTTATTTGTGGAGGCGTGAACAATGGGAGACGTTATATTAGGGACCGGATTATCTGCTCTTATATGGGGCTTTCATCATCCTGATTCTATATTGATAGGGGGTGAATTAGCTGGCGGTATGGTGAGAGATTCTCCCATTCCTTTTTATTTACATGAACACCCGGCTACTAAACAGATGTTAGAAGACCTAAATCTCTCGACTGATACTAAGAATATAGAGGTCCGATATAGATGGACTGGATCGGAAGTAACATATCCTATTCCACCAGTCTGGTTTAGAGATACTTATTATTGTAACACGAGGGAAATAATGGAGCACACTCAAGGGACGAAAGAGGAGGTACAAGTTCCATGCTCGGTAATGAATGCAGATAAATCGAGTTTTAAAGCATATAAAGTAACAGGAAAAGCTCTAATCAAGGCATTAGAAAAATCGGTCTCCGAGACCTGTACTATATTCCGGCATAACGTCGAAGAGATTTCTTTTCCGCAAGACAGGAAAGAAACGATTATAAAAACGGATATAATAGAGATTGTCACCTCCGAAAAAATCATTTCTACCATTCCGGCATTAAAATTTAAATCAATAAAGGGATGCGAAGATCTCCCGATTACTCGTGAGGATGCTATGAGTAAGATATACACCATTTCTGATCAGGCATTCTGGTCTGGTGATACCTATGATATGTTATATCAAACTCCTGAGTTAGGCCCTGATACATCCGAACTCAAAACTCCCTCACGAATTATTAGAAAACGCCGTGCCGGTGTAGTATACGACGAATATACAGTGTCTAGCAAAGATATGGATACTCTGGCGAGGTATTTACCGATTCTTAAGACAAATAAAGATATTTTCATATATCCGGATATAGCGGTACGAAATAACCTAGGAATAATGAATTATAGGAATGTGCAATTCCTCGGGAGGGGAGCTTGTTGGCATCATGATATAAAAATAGAGAATGTCATTCAAGCGGCGGTAATGGATAGAGAAATAGTAAAATGAGGGGAGTAAAATGAGGGGAAATGAATGGGAAATAATGCGGGATAAGAAAGTTTGTTATCTCGATGTGGATGGGGTATTAAATTCATATCCGGAATCCTGGTTGTTATTTTTAAGACATAATTGGGAGAAAATCGGAATACTTCCGGGAAGAATTACAGACCTCAACCAAATGAAGCAGAAAATTCCTTATCAGAAGTACCAGGACTTAAAGGCCGAATATAGAGATAGCGGATGGAAGGAAAATATCCCACCATCGGATGGAGCTAGTGCTCTAACTAAACAATTACATGGAAAGGGATATCATATATGTATTATCACCTCTAGACCAGTCAGGGACCATCCGTCTTTGTATGGGCAGACCACTAGATGGCTAAATAAAAACGATATACTCTATGACGATATCATATTCGCGCAGGATAAACACATCGAAGTTCTGAGCAGATATCCATCCTTGAAGTTCGGCGTGGAGGATCACCGGTATTATGCCAATTTGGTTGCCAGTTATGGGTATAAGATGTATCTAATCAATAATAAATACAATCAAGGAGAAATTCATCCTCTGGTTACTAGAGTGGGTACTTTAAAAACCATATGGAGAGATGTGGAAGAAACTATATAAAGGATCAAGACGTAGTAGTATTATCAGCAAATTAAGTACAAGGGGCTATAAATTATGAATAAGATACATAAACCGGATCTCGTTATCCTAGAGGGACCTGATAAAGCAGGTAAATCTACCATCTATCAGGCATTCAGAAAACATACGCACTACCAACCATTGGTGATAGATCGGTTCATAGGTAGTAACATAGCATATGACCAGCTTCATAAAAGAGCAGATGTAATGGCTACTACTGCCGCTCTATATGAGACGGAAGTCAAATTAAAAGATATATTCAATCCTTTATTAGTATATCTTCATGCTCCAGTCGATGTGATGTTAGAACGTAGTGTCCGAGCAGGAGATATTCGGGAAGAGGAGTTCGACATTCGAAATATCCAGGCATACTATGAAAGATATATGAATAACACCACTTTACCACGGATTCAGATAGATACGGCTATATATACAGTTGAACAGATAGTCGAGATCATTGAACGGAATCTGAGTAGCTGGGGTGAGTGAAATGCAGGAAAAAATAGAAAGAGGGGTAGTAGCGGAGACAATAGAACAGGTTTTATGGGAAGTAGCTCAGTATGGGAAGGATAGGGCTAATGGAACCCGAGAAATGATTAACTATATTTCTGTGATCGAGTTTAAAAATTCCGGAGGTTCAATAGTAGTTGGGAGCTCCGAGATAGACGGAATGAATATCGGAAGAGAGCAGTCGAATATAATCCGTCTATATAATTCACAAATGAACAATGATTGGGAGCGGAAATTAGCTACCGAGGATTATCATTATGCGTTCCTACAATACGGTCTTCTCCATAAGATCCGAGAAACCAATTTTTTCCATCAGGAAGGAGTAGAGTCCAGGAAGAATATAATCTTTTCATCTGATTGTATTAGCAGTATCCAACTAATAGTTCGAGATGAAGAAGTCGGATTAATGGTTCATATGAGATCGTCGGATGTTTTTAATCTACTTCCATTAGACCTCCTCGCTCTAACTAAAATACTCAGAGCGGTGATACATGAGCACTCGATAGATGTATCGGAAAGGAGAGTATGCATGCATATAACATATGGTTCCCTTCATATATATGAGGGCGATATTGAAGCAGCTATAGAAGTCGGGGTGGGACCAGGAGGTGAGAAGTACAATGAAACCGTCCGCCGTAATCTCTAAAATGTACAACCTAAACATAGGGCATCTGGGTCATATTGTAGTGAATGGTAAACATAAATATTATATCACTGTATCAGACCTGGAGAAACTCTCAGAGGATAGTACAGAGATAGAGATATTGAGTACTGAGGTGAGCCATCTGAAGAGTCAAGATGTGGTAGGACGAGCGCCTCCTACTAATAAGAAGAAGTTGTACAATGTGAGGTGATTAGGATGGTGGAACGACTTCTTATCGTGATCATTATATTGCTAGTACTCGGGTATAGTACAATGGATAGCCAAGAGATAATAGACCCTCTGGAAAATGAGCGAGAAAGAATAGATCCAGTGGTAAGTAATGAACCCGATGAATCAGAAATCCGAGACATCATATGGAATACATTTACGGAGGCCGGATTTAATATAAGAGGATTATCCGTAGAGGATGGTCTGGTTTATATTAATGTATACGGAGTAGGTGAATATACTGAACATGAAAAAAAACAGGCCATCACGGTAATGACAGAGAATATTCATCTGACTCGTATGAATAGTGGGGAAACAGACCCCACTATAGTATATCTACGAGATGAGTACGGGATAGATGTTGCTTCGGCCCGATATTATCCGAGCTTGGGGCGAGTTAGTGCTATACAGGTATATTGATGACCCCGATTGTAAAGACGGAGCCCCGAATTTTGATTTTAGATTTGGAGACCACCTCTCTCAATACAGATGAGGCCGTTATCGTAACTGCCGGGATATGGAATAATTATACCAATAAAATTCAGTACCTTTATCATAACGATATACCAATTCTCCGGAAAGCTATAAAGCGGGCCGACTTCGTGGTAACATTTAATGGAGAGAGATACGACCTTCCCGTGATGCTCAATTCTCATAACAAGGTATTGAAATATGAATCATCGATGAAGAGAAAACATATTGACCTATATCCCATTATTAAAACTAGGGCCGGTATGTTTGGGGCTCATGTATTCAAAGACGGGTTTTCATTAGATGCCATATGTAAAGCCCTAAAGATCGGGGATAAGATAGATGATTTTGATTATGGTATTTTACAGAAGAAGGTACTCACTTCGGAGGATAAGATAGAGATTGAGAGGTATCTTAAAGTGGATATTGAACTCACCCGGGATTTATATTTATATCTAGAAGACATGTTTGAGGCATTCCGAGATCTATTACCCGAGAAAGATGTAGAACGTAAAAGTTATATTAGATCCTCTCCGGGCTCTCTGGCATACAAAGTAATTTGTCATCGGGCGCAAATAAGAGAAGAGTACAAGGCGGAAAAGGGGACAGTCGAAAATCACCACGAAGAGTTCAAAGGAGGGCTAGTATTAGGGCCTTATCAGAAAGAAGCGAGAGGAGAGATATATTGTGCCGATTATACTTCCGCCTACCCCCATGCCTACATGCAAGGCAATCTTTACACCCACTGTGAGAAATGTAGAGAGGGGAAATGTGATTACCGATACACCGGCGGGACTATCCCCGGATCCGAATGTACTCTCCGATTACACGGATCCTATTGTAGTAAAGGGGGGATGGGGGAGCTTGAAAGAGCGATTAAAGATTTATTTCAGATGCGATTAGAAGCTAAGGCAGTGGTGAAAAGACACAAAGAGCGGAATGAGCATCAGAGAGACACAGCTGATAAACTACAGTATGCACTCAAAATTGTGATCAATACCATTTATGGAATATCCGGAGCGGAGAAATTTATCCAAGTATATGATAGAGATACCGCCAGAGATTGTACTAAGATATGTAGATTCAATCTTGCCTATCTTCATAAAAGACTTAGCGAAGAGGGGTACATTCCATTATATGGAGACACGGATAGTGCATATCTAATCGATGTCTATCGAGATAAAGAGAAGTTAGAAATTCTTTTAGATCAGATATTGAGGGATATCCAATCTATCATGCCTTTTCCCCAAGCCACATTCAGATTGGAGTTAGAACCACCGATACAATATGCTAAATTTTTTTCAGATAGTCATGGAGGTTATAAGAAGAAGAAATATATCCTACTATATGACGATAATAAGGTTAGTGTGAAGGGGCTTCAAGTTATCCGATCGGACTCCTCTCTATTATCACGGGAGATATGGAACAGACATCTCAAAAGACATATTGTAGAGGAGAAAGAGGCAGTGGTTTCGCGAGACTTACTCGATCAGTGGATCGAACATATATTAGAAGAGAACCTTGAATACGCGGCGACTGAGTTCAAAGTCAGAGAACCCGGGTACTATCAAAATCCTAATCAGATTCAGGCCCAAATCGCCCAGAAGTATGGTGAAGGGAAGCATCTGATGATTAAAAATAGAAGAGGATGGGGTGTAGGAAAAGGGGTTAAATACGTTCCGATAGAGGAGGCTAAGGAGATGCCATTGAGAGACATGGATATATCGAGAGTCTATGCAGATCTTTCCGATTTAATACTCTCAGATCAGGTCACATTTGGAGACATATTCAAAACAGATAACAACACAGAAATATAGGGAAGAAGAGAGAGGGATTGACATGAAAACTAATGAAGACGGAGAGGAGATATTGATTCAGAAAAAGAACTACCGAGATACTCATAAAGAAGAGGTAAAAAAATACCGAGAAGAGAACAAAGAGACTTTAGCTAAGAAGAACAAAATATATCGAGAAAACCACAAGAAAGAAGCTGCAGAAAGACAACAGAGATGGAGAGAACGAAGGAAAAAAGGACAGGAGGAACAAGAATGAATGAAAAAATAGTATGGATAGATAGTGATAATTTCGATACTCTAGAAGGGTATCATAGTCCGGGTTTAGAGATGTTTTCAGATGCGGATGAAAATTCGACATTAGCAGACGAAATAGAATTGAGAGTAGACTATAACACCCTAGATGCTAAGCAGAAAAAGGCCCTGCCTAAAATACCAGGTGATTTTAAGGTATACTGCAATGAAAAATCCCGTCCGCCTCCCTCTCTGAAAGATAGAGTGGTTAAAGAGAGATTCTTTGCTAAGAGTGATATCATACCCCTGATCAAAATGATATTGAAAGAGTCCAATAGAGAGAAGGTATTGCAGGCATTAATCAAGGAGAACATATCCCCAATCGTGCTAGAAATTTGGCTACTTAGACCATTCTCGGTCTCCAGAGCATCTCTGGAAGTACTAATGACCGCATCTCAATATATTTATAGAAAGGAGACATACTATTATATGTTGGCTAATAATTTTACGCCGAATAGTAAAGTAAAATTTATTTTTCCTAAGAAGGTGAGGGGTTAATATAAATGACTGAGACATTAATAGCTGTGGGTAGCATAGGATATGGTTTCGGATTAGAGACAGAAGGGAGATACATATCTATGAATGTGTATTTCGCGGGATGTAGTAAGGAACCGAAATGTGAAGGGTGTCATAATCCGGGTTTATGGGAAGTGGACAAAGTGATTTTGATGAAGGTATCCGAATTTAGGGATATGATAGAGCGGGACCTACCTCTGATCAAGGCTATTGTCATAATGGGGGGAGAACCATTAGATCAGCCTGAAGGATTGCTAGTATTATGTGATATAGCGAGAGACAAAGGTTTATGTATCTATCTTTATTCCGGGATGGAGATTCAGGACATTCATCCATTAATACTAGATAGGGTAGATGTCTTGGTAGCCGGTCCATATATACAGGCCTTAGCCGAACCAGGGGCATGGCCGGCCTCTACAAATCAGACCGTTTATAGAATGAGTAGATAATTAGATATAATGAGGTAATAACATGTTAAACACTACATTACAACTGGACCCCCAGTTTGAAAAACTGTATAATAGTATAGCAGATACCCGGGAAGGAAAAGAACTATTAAAATTGAGTGGTATCGATATAGATCAGTTAGATCCGGGGTATTTATCCCATTCTTATTTCCAATCTAACTGGGAAGAGGACTCCACTGATGCAAATGCAAATGCAAATAATATGGGACCTATCAATTACGGCCTGGAAATATCTAAACCGCAGTTAAAACTAATAGGATTATATCTTCTACATCGATATACTCGAAAGGAATATACTGCCAGATATGCAGACCAGTTATTAAAGGGGATCATTGCGGGGGACTATTACTTTCATGATGCCAGTGGAATAGGTATACAGACGCCGTACTGTTATTCGTATTCCACACAGTGGATAATGAGTAATGGTATACCATGGGGACAATTAAAATCACTCCCTCCGAAGAGGGCATCCAGCTATATTGCTCAGGTAGTCGAGGTTACTATGGAACTCAGTATGGAATTTGCAGGGGCTATTGCTCCAGCTGATGTATTGGTACATTATGCCTATTACTCTAAGCGGGAAGGATTATCGGACAAGGAGATCGAAAATCATCTCCAGAATATGGTTCATATATTTAATAAACAGTTTAGACCCGGCGGCCAATCACCGTTTTCTAACCTGAGTATATTCGACCGCCCGAATTTAGAAGCTATGTTCGGGCATATATGTTATGAAGATGGCTCTACTCCTGATTATGATGAGATAATGCGGGTACAACATATATTCTTAGATTGGTTCTGCAAAGGGGATCCTATCACTAATATGCCTTATAGGTTCCCGATTGTTACGGTCAATTTTATGCTAGATAATAATGGGGCTATTGTGGATGAAGAGTTTTTATCCTGGGTGGCGAAATATAATACGGAAAAGGGATGTCTCAATATCCACTCCGGGAAGGTAGGAAAATTAGCAATGTGCTGTCGTTATATTAACGACGTGAAGAGAATGCGACAATTCCAAACCGATACATTCGGAAACGGAGGTTTAAATATAGGGGCTCACAGAGTGGTGACATTAAATCTCCCCAGAATAGCCTATCAAGCACAAGGAGACTGGGATAGATATACTGAGATTCTGAATCAGAAAATGAGTGAGGCTAGAGATCTTCTAATAGTTCACCGGAAGAGGATCCTGGGTAAACGAATCGAACAGAACTTTTTAAAGAGTTTTAAGTACGGGTTGGCTCATCCTTCTCATTTCTTTTCCACCTTCGGTTTTGTGGGAATATATGAAAGTGTGACAGCCATGGGGTTGAATATAGAGGACCGGGATGGTAGAGATAGAGCATTACAGATATTGCAATTTATGGATCAGAGGGCGGCTGAATATTCCGATCAGACTGGATATGCTTTTAACACCGAGGAAATCCCAGCCGAGGGAGCAGCCGTATCTCTCCCTAAGAAAGATCGAGTATTATTCCCGGGTGATGTAGAAGTGGTTATGTATTCGAATCAATTCATCCCTCTATCATCCAGAACGTCATTATCTAATAGGATAAATACATCCGGGAAGTTGATGAAAGAAGTATCGGGTGGGTCTATCCTGCATATAAATATAGACGAAAAAATTACTAACTCCGGGATAATGCGATCACTAATATCTAAAGCCATAACTAGTGGGGTTAATCATATGGCAATAAATTATGGTTTTACCATATGCCCCTCGAATCCGGAGCATAATTCTACCGGGATCCATGAATATTGTCCTGTTTGTGGCGAGGAGATTCAGGATTGGATGACCCGGGTGGTTGGGTATTTCGTTCCTATTTCTAAATGGAACCCCACCCGTCAGAAATTAGATTTTCCGGAAAGGGAGTGGTATTAATGATAGTCATTGGAATTGGCGGAAAAGCTCATTCCGGGAAAGATACGGCCGCAGACTTTCTAGTAGAGAAGTATGGTTTTGTCAAAGTTGCATTCGCTGATGCTCTTAAAGAGATGATACATAAAGAGTATCATATCCCCAAAGATCAATTATGGTGTGATGTTAAAACCCCATATGTTCGTAAATTATTGCAGGATACAGGAGAAAGGGCCAGACAGCAAAACCCCGGGCACTGGGTAGATCTATTATGGGAAAAAATAACAAAGGGAAATTACGGAAGAGTGGTCATTCCGGATGTCCGGCATGTTCAGGAGAGAAAATTTGTGGAGTATGATATGAGAGGAGTATCGATAGAGATTATCCGGACAGAGGGTAGACCGATTGAGCATAATCCCGACCATATTTCTGAGCAGAAAATGAGAGACTGGGATTATATCATCCATAATGACGGTTCTAAGGAAGAGTTATTCCAGAAGATCGAGAATATGTTAAAGACGGAGGAGGTATAATGGACCTTAACCCATTCACTTTTTTAGACAAAGTGATTCACTTCGGCCAGATAGAGAGGTCCTTGGTAGGATGTCAGATACTACCGAAAGAGAGTTACAGTAAGAAGATCGTGGTCCGTAAAGGGATAAATACATACTCTATTTCATATAACAGGGAGCTGGAGCAGGCTATATACCGGATGCATCATTCAGATTTATCTAATAGGATGAGACGGATATACGATTTGGCGGGAACTAGAGAGCCCTATGTAGTTGAAAAATTATTGAATAGGTTATCATTTTTAGAACCTATGGGAGACTATAGTGACCGATGGAATCTAATATTGAAGGATGGTCGGTATTCGGAATCCCCTGATGAAGCTTCGAGATTATTGGATTATCTGATACACGAAGGACTATTGGAATATGACTGCGAAGGATACTATTCTCCTAACTCCGACTGGGTAACAAAGATTAAGAAAAATAGAGTGTTATCCAAATCGAAAGCATCGGGGTTATTAAGATCTAACGATCCCGGGGCGATAGAGACATTCCTTTCATCCCTGGGGTATCGTTTAGATGGCGAAAAATATAGACTTAATGATATAGGGGTGTGTATGATGGAACAAACTATATAAGAGAATAAGACATACTAAGTATTGTAGAGTAACATTAGTTTACTGAGGAAATATCATGTACGTAGAGACAAAGAATGAAAACACTGAAATTCCCGGGGACCTAGTATCTCGGATGGAAGTACTGTCGGACGACCTCGCCCAGCTCAAAGCACAGGAGAAGGAGATAAAGGACCAGATGCTTATCAAGCGCGGGGAATTCGATATGATAGTTGGAAAATATGACATTACAGCGATCGAGACCGATAGTAGCGCTGTGAAGGTGAGTACCAGTTCCCGATTCTCGGGCTGGAGTAGTGAAGCGGAAGTATTTGCAGCAATACCGAGAAGGAAACAGACCGCAGATACCATGAGTCCAGATATCAAGAAGATCCGAGCAATGGTAAAGGCGGGTAAACTGGAAGAGAGTATTCTCAAATTGGCCGTGGATAAGGAGATCACCAGGGCAACTTTCAAATTACACGAAGAGGATTGATATATGCCTGATGCTGCTAAGAAAGTCGAAGATGATGAGCCTCTGAAAGGAGATAAAAATTCCGGACGGGATGCTCTAGTAGTTCGGATCGGTAAATGGGAAATTCGAATTGGAGGCGGGCAATATACAGTCGGTTATCGAGAGTCCCCCGAACAGCGCTATCTGTATGGGATGGCATTCGGAAGCTCACTGAAATGGGCATTAAAGAATCTGTCGGACCGGATGTTGGAGGATAAGTTTATCCAAAGTGAACATCCGGATGCGGAGAGGGATCTCGAATGGGCCATTGAAATGGTAGAGAATCACGATGAGTGGTTTTCAGAATTAAGTATGGGTTATTAACAGGAGGAAGGATCAGACATGAAGATAACATCAAAAGTAGTGACCATTAAATTAACCCAGGAAGAGCTCGATCGGATAAGGGACCGAGGTCATATCGAAATAAATACTTCGACCTATTGGCCTATGCAGCAGGCCGAAATCATTCTGATAGAATTAGGAGAATAGGACCAATGGTCGTCCAGAAAAAGAAAAAACTGAACCGCCCAAAGGGGGTGGTTCCTAATGAGATTATCATACGAGCCACCCCCGGAATTAGACTAGAGGATATTAATGTGGGTGATATGGTCTCCTATACTCATCCAACATGTGGGTCTCGAAAGATGGGTAAGGTAACTCTGATTAAGAACGAAAATAATATCCATACAATTGACTGGGTGAAGGATATCCTAATCCTGAAACTAATTAACATTCGGGAGATATGGAAAGAGAGAGGAGGTGAATGGGTTAGATTACCCCTACACAATGAGTCCAGTTGAAAGAATATACCAGAGGAAGCTGAGGAAGGCCAAATACCAGGCTTTTTTCATTAGGGTCCGAATTAGGATCTCCCAGGTGTGGAATATCCTAACTAATAGGGGGGTAAAAATGGGTCCCCGATCCTAAAAAGGGGTATTGATTATGATACCATTTTTATTTTTATACCAGGGCCAAATTTCGCCAGGCCTTCATATTATCTTTTATAACGGATTTACATCACCTGAGAGAGTATTTTTCATTATTGTAACATAGAAATACAGCTATAAAATCGATAAAAAGCTAGCAAGAGACTAGTAGACATTGAGTTTTAATAGGATTGTCATAGTAGAATATGTTTAGAAAAAACATCAAATAATAGAGAAATATAAAGATAAGTGGTTAGATAGGGTGGTTAATGATTAATATAAGAAATAATTTATATATATCCCATGAGTCTGAAGAGAATGGCATATATTTTAGGCTGATAGTAATGGAGGATGGGATGGCGGGAAGATGATAGGAAACTAATGGGAAAATATTATGATAGGATCGGCAAAACCTACAGGAATTAACCCATAAATCTAACCTAGGAAATAACCTTAGAATCTAACCTACCGATTCATAACGATGCATAAAAGCAGGGACCGGAGAGAGGAACAGGTAATGGGGTTATACTGAGGACATACTCTCCGGTTATATGTTTGGTTGTACCCAACATACTGTAATTCTTTTCAAACTATATATAATTATCTACTCCATAAAATAATATCACCGCCATTGCGGGTTTTTATAATCTTTCTGAAATTGATCTGATATACTTCTCACAAATCTTCCTATAAACTGGGGACGGAATTAACTATATATAGTTTCGAGTTGTAGTAGTATTATTAGGAAATTAAATCTAAAAGGTGATATTAAATGAGCGAGAACGACGAATGGTATGAGAGATGTGAGTATTGTTCCTTCGAATATAATGCGGAAACCTCGGTAGGTAAGAAGGAATACAGGAAACATCTTCAGGATAGGCATATGGATCAGATACTGGATAACATAGTGTATGGGTGATATTAAATGACATTAAGCGAAGATATAATCATAGGGGACCAGGAAACTAATGCCCAGAAGGCAGAAACACTCCGAGAAATTCAGGATGAAATAACCGACCTTTTAGACATCGCTAATTCTATCTTAATAGAGGGAGATAATGAGGGAATGATATATGAGAGGGCGCAGAGGGGATGGATTCAATCTATCAACGAGGCTTTACCATCCGATATTGGGTCCCTAGGATGTGCAGTGCGCCCTGATTTAACCACTCTTCAGGAGACGATCGATGAGATGTTCGAATTACCGGAGGAGGAATCAGAGGGGGATTAAGATGAGACCGGATCATTATGAGGCCCTTAAAGACTGGTGCGAGCAAAGGTGTAATAACAGCAAGGTACATACCATTAGAAGGAGGTGCCATCTAACAGCGCATCCGGAGGTACAGTTGGATACTGATGAGGTAGTGTTCTGTTCAGGATGTCCCTATAGTAGAGTGGTATTCAATGGATAGAGTGATTAGAAATAAATAAATGGCATATCATATACCAGATCGTAGTATAAAGGAGCCGAGGATTATAATTTTCGGTGCTTCTAACAGTAAGGTTGGCATAATCGGGAATATAGGAACGGGCCTAGGGTAGTTTGTTATCAGTATGCCTGTGGAAAGAAATTTATAGGGCCTTTTGCCCTTATGTTAAAGAGAATGATAATATGAATAATAAAATATATGTACTTGGATATATGTTATCTAGACTTGTATTGCTGATAGTGGGGATCATGATATTGATAGTCGTCTGGGAAGCAGTACTGAATGGGCACTTATGGGGATTAATCCTGGGGATGATATTATTAATACTAGTATGGTTTATATGGGGAGGTAATTAATATGAAAAAAGGAATGAACGGATTACACGTAATGGATAATAGGGATAGGGATTTGAGTGACAAGATAGCCATAGTCGAGGATATATATGGTTCTTCCTCTCCTTCTACAAATACTCCCGGAAATATATCCAATGAATCTAATATATCTAATATATCAAACACCTCTAATATATCTAAGATACCTGAGCGAGAATTATTGACTGATTATACGGATGAAACTATTGAATTAATCAACGAGGTTAATAGAAACCGGGAGCTGAGGCATGCCCAAGTTCCGCCTTTGAGATTCTGTGAAAAAACTTTAACCGGAGAGCCCTTACCGATAGATCCTCCTACTGAATCAATCAGAAATCGGATATGGGAATATTGGTACGAACAGGGATTAAGTACTCAAAAAATAGGGGAATTATTACATATAGGGAACGCCACACTTTCAAGACATTTATCATTATGCAAAAGAAGATTTGATGAATGGATTCAGGAATATGGTTTAACAGTGTATGGAAATCCGGCCCAGAGATTAGATGACTTATTGAGAGAATATACACAGATGTTGGGAGAGATTGATCGGGATCTTATTAATCAGGATGGGGAATTATCTATTAAAGAAAAGAATTCCCTGAGGAAAAGTAGGATAGAAATCCTGGACCGGATAGCCAAATATCAAGCAATAGAACCGCCCAAATCCGTGGATATAACGGTCCATACACCCGCTGAAGAAACCAGGAATAAAATGACTGAATTATTCCCCGATCAGTCTGTGGATCCCATTAATCCTATAGTAAGTCCTATAGTAAATTCAATTCCAAATTCCATCAATGGTGAAGATAGAGAGATGGAGGAAGTAATTGAGTATCATAAGTGAGATAAACGCCATCAAGAGAATGATAATTAAATATTTGGAAAGTCTACAATATTTCCCGATCGCTTTTATATATTGCGTGTAAGTATCAAAGCAATTGGGAAAAAATGTAGACTTCTGAACTTCCCAAATTATAAGAGCATTATAAATATCCCGGGATCATGTACTCTTTTGTTAATATTTCATAAAAGAAATAAAGAGAGGTATTTATAATGGCGAGCAAAGAGTATATGAGGAAGTATAGGGAAGAGCATGTGGATGAACTTAAGGAACAAAGAGAGAATAAGAGGATTGAAGATCGGGCTGAATTACTGGGAGGTTACGGGATTCAATCTAGAGAAGACAATTTAATCGAATTATATACTGATCCCACCCAGGCTATTGAGAATATACCCAATTTACCCAATTTACCCGATCCTAGAGGTAGGGTCCCCAATACTAGAGGGGATTTGATAATCCTAGGGGGATTGATTTATGATGAGCTTTTTAATAATTCAATTGATCCACTCTCTGGTAAAAGTATGGGGGATATGGGGGATATTCATAATCATGATAATCATGATAATCACAATCCTATTATGAACAAAATTAGTAAGGAGGATTATCTGGATATTAATTCCCCGTATGGATGTCCTATTTTATCCAGGAAATAATTCTCTCTAGGAAATAATTTTGATTGTATTTATTTTTAAAATTTTTTAAAAAAATATTTTATATTTTTAAAATTTTTTATAATGTGCAGATTTATACATTAATGTGCATATATGTACATTAGATATTTTTTTATTATGTATGAATTTATGAATTTATGAATTTATGAATTTATGAATTTATATGTAAATGTGATTTTGAACTGGTCACCGCATATATCACCCCATTAAATCA
>JAGLQN010000176.1 GCA_023136835.1 Candidatus Omnitrophota bacterium
ATCAGCTTTTGCCGGTCTAATTCTTTTGTGATGAGACGAAATTGAATATCCATAATATCTTCAGCAACCTCCCGCGCAAGATCTTGATGCCGCGTCCAAAGTTCACCAACCGTTCCGCCAACTTTCAAACCGGCGATATTGACCGTCAAGATATAAACATTCTTGACAACCAGCTCAAAAAGCAATTCGTTCTCATCCGCAACCACCTCGCAATCAATGTTAATCGCACTTAAGGCTTCCTTAACAAGCCCGGCATGCGGCCCAAACACCGGTGACGGAATAATCACTTTGACATCCTGGCCTTTTTTCTTTTCAGACCACATTGAGATCACCGTCGGATTCGCGATGTCATGGGCTTGCCAATCTCTCGGCAAAAGCTCATTCTGTAACAGGATCAGACGGTCACGCCAATCTCGCGGAATGGCATCCAAGACATCGTGGAGGGGTTTCTCTCCAACAGCAACAATAACCGTCAGTGGATCACTCATTTCTTTGAAGACACTACTCACCTCAGTCCCTTGCTCAATAGGATAAACAGGGTGCCCTGCCTTAAGGAATCCTCTGGCAAAAACGCCTCCCATTTCTCCAACTCCAATCAACACAACAGCTCTTTTCATAAAACCATCCTTTCTTCTTTTCATGGTACCCAGATACTGCTAGTATAAAATCACGATATTTTCAAAAGATGTAAAACCTCGCAAAAGGTTATGATAAACAAAAAATATATATTTGTCACGCTTTTTACGCTGTGCCTGTTGGCATTCGGCAGCACCCTGTTTTACCCGTTCGTTCACGATGATTTCATCTACGTTGAGAACAATCCCGCGATCGGTGACCTCTCGAATATTCCGGGAATATTTGCCGAAACATCTATCCTTGATAATACGTCATTAAGGAATCCCTATTATCGGCCCATTTTAGAAATTCTCTACCGGTTGCACTATCGTATCTTTGGCCTTAACCCATTCGGCTATCATTTAACCAATGTATTATTCCACTTTCTCAACAGCATTCTTATCTTTTTCCTGCTGAACCTAATAACACAGAGAGCAAAATTAGCGGGAGTTATTGCTGTTTTATTTGTTGTGCATCCGGTCCAAACAGAAGCTGTCGCTTGTGTTTCAGGGATATCGAATTTGTTTTACACTTTCTTTTCCCTATCCAGTATACTCTTGTATCTAAAGGCTTTCCAAAAAAAGAAGGCCAAACCAAACTGGCTTTATCTCCTGGGAGCCCTTATATGTTATGCCATTGCATTGTTCGGAAAAGAGCAGGCCATAGTTATGCCGCTTGCTCTGGTCCTTTACGATCTGTGTTTTTCCGGGACTCATAGAGAAGGACGCGTCAACCGCCTTTTGGGTAAATGTCTGTTTTTCTTTTGTGCCCTGCAATACTTGTTTTGGCGCAAGGCATTACTCGGTAACGCCATCGTTCCATGGACCGTGATTTCTCACGGATTAGGCGCGAATATCCTGGCTGTCCCGAGAATACTTTTAACTTATCTGGGTCTGATCGTCTTTCCCCAAAAACTCCATTACTACCGGAATATAGATTTGCTTGATCCTGTCTGGGCATCCATATTGCTGCTAGGCTTGGTCATAACCGGGCTTCTCTTCCTTATCCGTGTCATGCCAAAAAAAAACGGCCAATTAATGATGTTCGGGTTAGGCTGGTTTCTCATTTTTCTTCTTCCGGTCATCAACCTTATTCCGATCGTCATTGAATATTCATTTGTCGCCGTCTTTGAGCATTTCCTCTACTTACCAATAGTTGGCATTCTGCTTGCCTGTTTTGTCCTCGCCGAATTCTTAATAGAAAAGATCATAGGGTCCCAAAAAGCTCATCTTTTCAACCCCATTCTTGTAGGATCAATTACGATGCTCTGCCTGATATTGACGTTTAAGCAAACCACTTACTGGAACGGGGAAATCCCTCTCTTCAAACGCACTGTCAAATATGAACCAGAATTTGGGCGAGCTCATGTCCTGTTGGGAAGGGCCTACGTCAAGAAAGATCAATGTTCAAAAGCTATACCGGAGTTTCAGAAAGCTTTAGTGATCTTTGAGAACTACCGGGTTTCAACAAAATCCCCCTTACTAGCAAACCTCTACTCCGGATTGATCCGGAATGTGGAAGAAGACCTGTCTATTTGCTGTCAACAATCAGAAAATTCTAAGGCGGTCAAGCAAACACTCTCACCATAACTTAAAGAATCTCCGCCGCTTTCAGTCAATAATGCAGGGCAAGCCAGACAGTTTCTGTCTTCGCATCCGTCCACTCGACGCGATGTTTCAAGCGCGCAGGAAGATAGTAATGATCTCCCGGTTCTAAAGTAACTATTTCTGCCTGCCCTTCAATGAGAATTCCCGCTCTGCCCTTAAGAATGATCACCCACTCATTCTCGTCCTGATCATACCATTTACCTTCCGGCGTCGAATGCCCTTTCGATACGATCCTCTCAAGCTTGAACGGACCCCCTCGCGCAATTTCTTCAAACAACTCATCCCGCAGTTCTTCCGGTATTTGTTCGTAAACATTCGGCATGACTGGAACCCCATGGGTTTACACCCATGGCTCCTTTATTATCCTGTTATTCGATCCGCGATCGACGAACCATCATTCATTAATGACTTTACAATCATGGAATTCTTCTACTCAAATAGCGGAGATCCTTCGACGCGCTCGCTT
>JAGLQN010000177.1 GCA_023136835.1 Candidatus Omnitrophota bacterium
TGATGAAATTTTATTTTGCGACAAATCGGAATTTTACAGCTGTTTCCCTTATTCTTCTGATCATCTTCATGGGAAATCCGGCTTCTTCTTGGACTAATGATCGGCAATTTCAGAAGGAAGAAGATGCTACTTTTCTCGAATTATTTCTGATAATAATCGATGACATAGCCCCAGGGATCAATAACCAACTTCCTGACATTGATGAATTCAAAGAGCAGGTAAAAGAATTTAAGGAAGGGATGGATAATAAGAGATCCGCTATCCTTGATGAAATGGCCGGGATCATCAAAAAATATGCGGATAATGAAAATGGCCTTTCAGGGGCAGGCAATATAATGATCGAGGATTTTAGATTTTTCTCAGAGAAATTATGGGCCATGTTAAGCGAATTTCCTAGGTGGTTCGAGGTAAAAGAAATCGCCGAGCCGATCGTTGATGATTTTGTCGATGACGTTAAAGAGGAGCTTCCGGAAGTCCGGAGAGGATCCCCGAATAATAATCCTATGGGAACAGTTATCAATTTCTATGATGATATGGCCCGGGAAACCCCGCTGAATACAGGCGAACTCTTCAAATTGGAACCTTTGGTACTGGAGACGACGTCAATTTCATTAGTGGAAGTGAGCCAAGAACAAACAAAAGATCAAACAAAGAGTACTGATATACTGTACCGTGAAAAAAGTAAATATAGAAATAGTGATCTTGTTTTTTATGAATTGATCATTGATAACGATATTGGTGAAAAATTCGAAGAACTCAAAGACTGGTCGGTTTACCATGGGGCATTCAGGAAATTAAAGGAAAATGCGGCAAACAGCGATCTGGCGAAATTTGTCGGAGAAAATATAAATATCTTCCATTATCATATTCACAAAGCAGTTGAAGAAGACCTGATCGCGGATGTCGATTATTCCCAATTGGGGGGTTCCTGAGGACTATAGCCCTGAGACATTTGTCGATAATTTCATGGAAATCCTTAACGATATGAGCAAAAAAGCCTATGATATCTTAAATTCATGGGGCGATAAAATTCTGGCTCCACCACATAATTCACTTGCCGCAGCGCCGGGTATTGTAGCGGAGGATCTTACAAGAAAACTCCTCACTTTGTTCCTCTAAAATAAATGAAGGAAACAAATGTGCTAGCAGTATCCGCATTTACAGTCTTGGAAAGTTTCCACTTTCCAGACTGCTAAAAACTTTCCAAGCAGCAAAGAAAAATGAAAGTTTTCTTTGTGCTTTCCTATGCTGTAAAATAACGATTCATCAAAAAAAGGACAATACCGTTTCTGTGAGGGGATTCGGGTCGTCCTTTTCCTGAAGTAAAATAACAGCCCTTGCGCGTAGATGGCCAGCAAAATATTTTTTGACATCTACTTGAAAAGTGTTATATTAATGAAGCGGTGATTTGAAGTGTATTGCTCCGCGTAATAAATGTGCTAAAAAGCGTTGTTGTGAATTTCAGGCTCGTGCTTTTTCTCACGGGCTTTTTTCTTTTCATTCTCCCGCCTTCTTGATATACTACAGGCGAATCATAAACTAACGAGTACACAAATAACAAAGGAACCAATTATGTCACAGATAGATGATCAATTAAAAAGCGAATCGATCCTGTTACACGGCGGGCAGGAGCCTGATCCGACAACAGGCGCCCGGGCAACTCCGATCTATCAAACGACTTCGTTTAATTTTAAATCGACTGAACATGCCGCCAATCTTTTTGCCCTGAAGGAATTCGGCAATATTTATACGCGGCTGATGAACCCGACGACCGATGTCTTTGAGAAAAGGATGGCCGCGCTTGACGGCGGTGTCGGTGCTTTGGGGGTTGCTAGCGGAATGTCAGCGATCATGATCTCGGTATTAAATATCGCGAAATGCGGGGATGAGATCGTTTCCATGGATAACCTTTACGGCGGGACGTATTCATTATTTCATAATGTTTTCCCGAGGTTTGGGATTAAGGTTACGTTCGTTGATTCCGGGGATACCGCCGCTTTAGAGGCAGCCATTACGGATAAGACCAAAGCGGTTTATGGGGAGGTTGTTGGAAATCCTAAACTGAATGTTTTGGATATTAAAAAGGTTTCGGACATTGCCCATAAAAATGGAATTCCGTTAATCGTCGATAATACAGCGACGCCGTATGTCTGCCGACCGTTTGACCATGGGGTCGATATTGCTGTTTACTCAGCGACAAAGTTTATCGGGGGGCACGGGACATCGATCGGCGGGGTGATCGTTGATTCAGGGAAATTTGACTGGACCAACGGCAAGTTTCCGCTTATTGCCGATGATGATCCCGCTTACCACGGGATCAATTTTGTTGAGGCCCTAAAACCGATCGGTAATATTGCTTACATTATCAAAGCGAGAGTGTCGCTGCTGCGCCCGATGGGGCCGGCGCCTTCGCCGTTCAATTCATTCCTGTTCCTTCAGGGGCTTGAAACGCTTCATCTAAGAATGGCGCGTCATTGTGAAAATGCCCTGAAAGTCTCGGAGCATTTGAAGAAGCATCCGAAGGTGGAATGGGTGAATTATCCCGGGTTGGCGGATAGTCCGCATAAGAAGCTTGCCGATCAATACCTGCCGAAGGGTGCCGGAGGAATCGTTGGGTTCGGGATCAAAGGCGGGGCCGAAGCGGGTAAAAAGTTCATTGAGGCCCTAAAGCTGATCTCGCATTTAGCGAACATCGGCGATGCCAAGACATTGGCTATTCATCCGGCGACAACGACGCATTCTCAATTGTCCGAGGAAGAGCGGAAGGCGGCGGGAGTGACTCCGGATTATGTCCGCTTATCGGTCGGGATTGAGAGCATCGATGATATTCTCGCGGATATCGATCAAGCGTTAAAATAATCGAAGGATTAAAAATAGGGGTGGACAGAAAACCGTCTACCCCTTTTTTGGGCGTTTGTTCAAGGCATGAGGCGAATTAGCCCTAAGGGCACCTGAGCCGAATGGTTGAACAGAATAGCCCAAAACTTAGTATTCTGGGGAAATCTTCTCGCTCAGCGGCCCTCTGTTTCTAACAGAGAGCCGAATTCGCTCGAAAACTTCCCCAGAGCACTATTGCATAGAGATAGTATTCGATATGTTTTGACCAAGCCGCTATCATGCATGTAAATTTACGCAATGGGAAATAAGATTATTTAATGGTTCGGCGCGCTTCGCTTGCTCACCACTGGAACGGAGCGCCGAACCATCCTGAGCAAGCGAGCGAAAGCGAGCGCGTCGAAGGATCTCCG
>JAGLQN010000178.1 GCA_023136835.1 Candidatus Omnitrophota bacterium
TTCTTTACACCGGACACAAGTACGGGCCGGTTCCGGTCGCGACACTCGGCTCACAAAAAGAAACCAATCCCTACCTTTGTTGTACGTCACTGAAAGAATTTCTCCAGGAGCGAATGGGAATATTCTCTTGACGATCAGTTCTGGTCCTTTTTGATCAGCTCCCACTCCATTTTACCGATAACGCTTTGCGCGATATTCGTTAAACGGTCTCCGATCTTCTCAAGATTATCAATAAACTCGATAAAAATAAATCCGGAATTGAGCTGGCATTTTCTGTCATGAAGCCTCTCAATGTGTGTGCGCTTGAAATCGTTTTGCAATGTGTTGATGTTCTCCTCGAGTACCAGCATCCTTTTTGCCGCGTCCCTGTCATTATTTTTAAGAGCGTCCTCGGCTTCCTGGAACATCGTCCGCACCTGATCCCACATTAGATTGATCTCTTTGACCGCGACATCACTAAAGATCATTTTCTCCTCGATCTTTCGTCGAGTAAGCTCCGCGAGGTTTTGGGAATGATCCCCGATTCTCTCCAAATCATTGACGTTGTGGATCAAGACCGGAAGAGATCTCGACTCATGGGGCAGAAGATTACGTTGTGAGAGTTCAACAATATATTGTGTGATCTCCGATTGGAGATTATCGGTAACCGTTTCGAGATCGAGAACTTTGGTTATTTTTCGAAGATCATTCTCCAAAAAACTCGCCACGGCGTGCGTTACACCTTTTTTTGCGACATTTAACATGTACACATTCTCGTGGTGCACCTGCTCTAACGCGAGTGTCGGTGTTTCCAGCAGATGCTTCTCCAAATATTGCGTGCCGAAATCAACGGAATCCTCCCCCTTCGGAACAAGCCAAATACTAACGCGCTCCAACAATCCAATAAACGGTAAAAACACAAGCATGTTGCAAACATTGAACACGCTGTGCGCAACGGCAATATGGAACATGATATTAGTAACCGTGATCTCTCCCGGAATAATAAAATTCACAAATTGTGAGAACCAGCCCAGGTAAACAAAAACCAACATGTACACAGTGCCGATAACGTTAAATACCGTATGCGACATCGCGGCACGGCGCGCGTTGATATTTGCTCCGATCGCAGCCAACTGGGCGGTAATGGTTGTTCCAATGTTGTCTCCGAGAATGATCGGAATAGCCGATTCAAAACTAATAACCCCGTTAAATGCCAGAACCTGAACGATCGCGATCGTAGCGCTTGAACTTTGAAGAAGAACGGTAAAAATAACTCCGGCTAAAACACCCAGAAGAGGCTGCGCACTAAACGTAACAAAAACATTCGTAATATATTCACTTTCTTTTAAAGGACCAAATGCTTCTTTCATATAATGAAGGCCAATGAAAAGAAGACCAAAACCCAAAATAACCTGTCCCCAATGCTTTCTTTTGGTTTTCACGAGAGTCATGATGGTGAACCCAAGGCCAATCGCGGGTAATGCATATTCCGAAATTTTAAAAATGGACATGGAAGAAACCAGCCAGGCCGTAAAGGTTGTTCCGATATTTGCTCCGATAATCACGGTAATGGCCTGCTTTAATGCTAAAAGTCCGGCATTCACGAACCCGATAACCATTACGGTTGTCGCGCTTGAGGACTGGATGAACATAGTTACAAGTGTTCCGATTAATACGCCATAGATGCGATGTTTCGTTACCATATGTAAAAAACTTTTAAGTTTATCGCCTGCGATCTTCTTTAGTCCTTCCGACATGGTTTTCATGCCGAAGAAAAAGAAACCTAGCCCGCCAATAAGCTGGAACACAATTTCCGTACTCATTTTGTACCGTAACCTTTCAAATTGTATTTTGGGTTTTTAGTTGATTCGTATGTTGCGGGGGGATGAAAATTCACATGTATGTTATCTTCTGCCCTGTGCTATGTCAAGGCAGAAAAGTTTTTATTTAAAGAGACAAATCTTTAAGGCCTATATCCACTGAACAGTGTCTTATGGATAATCCAGCTGTAAATGGAAAACGGCAAGATTCGCCTCAAAATATAAAGCATTTTGCTTTCGATGTCAGGAATGTTGCGGAACGAAGGGTTAGCCGCCCGGATTAATTTTTCGATTAGCAAAGGTATCTCTTCAATGTCTTTATGACAATCTTCAACGTGTTCTGTCATCTTTTTCTTGAGATACTGTGATACAGGATAATATGGGCTTTCAGGATTATCGAAATTATGCGCGTAATGCGCATTTTCATAAAAAATCTTCGTCCTGTAGACGCCGGGTTCAATCAGAAGAACATCGATGCCGAACAATTTCAATTCATAGCGTAAACTCTCGCTGAAGGCTTCTAGCGCCCACTTGCTGGCGTTATACGCGCCAAAGGCTGGAGATGTAGAGAAACCGGAGACGCTGGAAATATTGATGATCTTTCCTTTTTTGCGCTGACGCATCAACGGAATAATTTCCCGCGTCACGTTCTGAACACCAAAAAAATTGGTCTCCATGTTCTGCCGGATCTCTGAGTCAGTTAAATCCTCAAAAAAACCGCCAAGCCCGCATCCGGCATTATTAACCAGGACATCCACATAGCCATATTTTGCGGCGATGTGCGTAATGGCCTCTTTAACGGTAGTTTTGTCAGTCACATCGAGCTGTAAAACCTCAACCGTACCCCCTCGCCGTTGCACTTCATTTAATAAGGCGTTTTGTTTTTCTAAATTCCGCATGGTTGCAATAACTTTGCATCCACGTGAGGCAAGGTGAGCGGCGGTGTGAAGACCGAATCCGCTTGAACAACCCGTAATGAGAACTATTTTTCCTTCAATAGATTTTGGCATAGACAACTTAAGGATGAGCAACTTAATCGGTAATTGTTTTCTGAAGCATTAAGGCATCGACCAAAGTCAACGCGATCATGGCTTCGACCACAGGAACAATACGCGGGCAAAGACATGGATCATGGCGCCCTTTGACCTCTATCGTTGCGCTCTTCATTTCCGTTGAGACGGTTTGCTGACTTTGGACGATTGAAGATGTAGGCTTGACGCCAACGCGTAAGATGATATCTTCCCCGGTTGTGATTCCGCCTGAGATCCCGCCGGCATGATTGGTTCGCGGCCGGATTTTTTCACCATCCATAAAAAAACGGTCATTATGTTGGGATCCGGACATTTCAGCGGCTTTAAATCCTGATCCGAATTCAATACCGCGCAATCCTCCGATCGACATCAGCGCGTAGGAAAGCCGCGCGTTTAATTTGTCAAAGACAGGGTCTCCCAATCCTGCCGGGCAACCATGAACAACGGCTTCAATAATACCCCCAATAGAATCACAGCTCTTTCGCGCTTCTTCGATCTTTTTCATCATGCGTTCAGCGGCTTCCAGATCCGGCGCACGGACCATATTGCGTTCAATAACAGAAAAATCTTTCTGGTTAGCTCGGATGTCACCAACCGCAAGCGTGTAGGCAACAATGTTGGCCCCATTTTCCCTCAATATTTTTTTAGCAACGGCTCCGGCGGCAACCCGGGAAACAGTTTCTCGTCCTGAAGAGCGGCCTCCTCCCCTGTAATCCCGGTTGCCATATTTTATAAAGTAGGTGTAATCGGCATGTCCGGGACGGAAAATATCTTTTATTTCGGAATAATCGGAAGAGCGATGATCTTTATTGTGGATCATCATGGCAAGGGCGGTTCCGGTTGTTTTGCCTTCAAAAACACCGGAAAGGATCTCGACGAGGTCACCTTCCCGCCGTTGGCTTGTCGCTTTACTTTGACCGGGACGGCGGCGATCTAATTCAAATTGAATATCGGATTCAGATAAAGAAATGTTAGGTGGAACACCATCAACAACGACGCCCATGGCGGGCCCATGGCTCTCGCCGAAAGTTGTAACTTTAAAAACTATTCCGAAAGTATTTCCGCTCATAATGAAGAACACTTTCGGGGATTTGATTTTTTTCTCATGGTATTAATTTTGGTTGCAGGTTAACAACTACGCCCGCCAAGGTTTTTCTTCGGATAGCGTCTTCTCAAAAGAGTTGATTTTATCCTCGAATTGCTGCGTCCAGCCGATCTGGTCTAAACCATTTAATAGGCATGTTTTTGCGAACGAATTGATTTCAAAAGGATATTCTTTGCCTTCGGATCCAATAACAACCTGATGTTCTAAGTCGGCTGAAATTTTTGCGCCAGGCCGCTGTTGAGCCTGTTTGAAGAGCTCATCAACTCCATTTGCTTCTAATCGTACCAGCAATATGCCGTTTTTAACACAATTATTATAAAAAATATCAGCAAAGCTTGGAGCAATAATCACGCGGAAACCATAATCCGCGAGCGCCCAAGGGGCATGTTCCCGGCTTGAGCCGCAGCCGAAATTATCCCTTGCCAGCAATACTGTTGCATGACGGTACTCCGGCTTATTCAATACAAATTCGGGGTTCTCTTTCGTTCCGTTGTAATCGGTGTACCGCCATTCATGAAATAAATGGACACCGAACCCGGTCCGCTCTATTTTGCGCAAAAACTGTTTTGGGATAATCGCGTCCGTATCGATATTAACGCGGTCTAAAGGTGCCGCGATTCCCGCATGTTTTGTAAACGGTTCCATGACTTGTTGCTCGTTATTAGTTGTTTGTTACTCGTTATTTATTTTCCATCAATCATTACTGACAGCTCATTTTTTACTAACAGCGAGCAATAAACAACGATCAACGATTACAAAATTTCCGAACATCAACAATTTCCCCTTCGATAGCCGCGGCAACGACCATTTGTGGGCTCATTAAATGCGT
>JAGLQN010000179.1 GCA_023136835.1 Candidatus Omnitrophota bacterium
CGGCGGACACGCCCTGATCCGGGCACAACAATAGCCTGAACCTCAGGGTTAACTTTCTGTCCTTTGACGATTTCTGCCGCAGAGCGCAAGTCCTCAATGCGTCCGTTCGTGCATGACCCTAGAAATACTTTATCGATCTTGATCGCGTTTATCGGTGTTCCCGGTTTTAAATCCATATATTTAAGAGCATCCTGAGCGCCTGTCTTTTTTACAGGATCCGTAAAACTTTCCGGATCCGGCACGCAATCTTCGACGGAAACAACCTGCCCCGGGCTTGTTCCCCAGGTCACTTGCGGCTTGATATCCTCGGCTTTGATATTCAGTACTTTATCGAATTGAGCACCTTCATCGCTGGGCAAAGTTTCCCAATAAGCAACAGCCTGTGCCCATAGACTGTCTTGCGGGGCATGGTCACGGCCCTTCAAATATTCAAATGTCTTTTCATCAGGAGCGATCATTCCGGCACGAGCGCCGGCCTCAATGCTCATGTTGCAAATCGTCATGCGTCCTTCCATTGTCAGCTCACGGATCGCGCTTCCGGCATATTCGACTACATAACCCGTTGCTCCAGCTGTTCCGATTTGCCCAATGATATACAAAATAATATCTTTCGGAGTAATGCCTTCGCCTAACTGACCATCAATATTGATCAGTAAGGTTTTGGCAATATTCTGCTGTAATGTTTGGGTCGCCAGAACGTGTTCAACTTCTGATGTTCCGATACCAAAGGCCAGGGAACCAAAAGCGCCATGTGTTGATGTATGCGAATCTCCACAAACGATCACCATCCCGGACTGAGTGATCCCCATCTCCGGACCGATCACATGAACAATGCCCTGGTCTTTATTTTTAAAATCATACAAGGTAACCCCGAATTCATCGCAATTCTTAGCCAGGGTTTCCATTTGCAGGCGGGAAGTTGTCTCGAATAGATTTACATCTTTCGTACGCGTGGAGACATTATGGTCCATTGTCGCAAAGGTTTTCTGCGGGCAACGTATCTTGCGTCCGGTCAAACGCAGCCCTTCAAATGCCTGAGGGCTTGTTACCTCATGCACGAGATGCAGATCGACATAAATAATGGACGTATCATTCTGCGATTCGCGCACCAAGTGGGCATCCCAAATTTTTTGATACATTGTTTTTGGCATCATTGGCCTATCTTATTGAAATAGTAGAAAATGATTCTAGCGAAATCGTTTGGGCTTGTCAATGTTGGGATAAATCTTGTTCTGGCACATAGTTGGGCAGCTACTCGTTTTCACCGAACCATCGCAGTTTCAATCGGTGGGTTTTGTAGAAAATGCCCAGAAGCCGCATATTCACAAGCAGAAAATAGACAAATATGAACCATTTCAGGATGCTTCCAAAAAAGGGAATTCCTAGAATTGGGATCAAGCGGATCAAGCCGCTTAATATTTGCGTGAAAATTAATATCACGAATGTCAGCGCGTAGGAAACAAAAGTTGCGTTAATCGCTTTTACGATATTAATAATGTTCAATGAAGCGGCCCCGCCAACCAGGCTCATGGATAGAATATACATCGGGTAAACAAAAATACCGACCACAAACAATCCTACGGATAAAGCGACAACAAAAAACCGGATTTCCTCGTAGCGTATTAAATTAATAAATATTACAATCGCCGTTCCATGGCAAATAAGCCATCCGACCAAAAACAGGAATGCTTTACCGAACCAATCGACCATTTCGGTAAAACTCGGCCAATCAAAGAGGTCTTCCCGTTCTTGAGTCACGGCCGTTTCAATGATCTTCACAATACAAGCGACAATATAACAAAATCCAAAAATCATCGCGAAAAATCCATAAAACGGGGCGGCATACATCGCAACCCTGAAAATATAAAACATAACACTTGCTCCCATCGTCGCCAATAAAACTTTTCCGCGCGCCGGGTATATAAATATTCTTGGAACCGATCGCAGAAATAATTTAACTGGAGATTCTGATAAGCGATTCTTTTCCTCATTTGTAAGATTCTCATATTCTTCTTTGGAAATTTTGTCTTCTTCC
>JAGLQN010000018.1 GCA_023136835.1 Candidatus Omnitrophota bacterium
GCCCAGCAGTTTAGATGTTTCTCGACGATAAAATGTTAATTTTCCGTCGAGAATTATATAAAAACATGGTATAATTCTCTTAACTCATTGAAAACTAAGGAGGTTATCCCATGGCTTATAAAATTGGTAATCGTACGCAACAAACACTGTTATCCCCTATTATTGATGATTATGTCGGTTCAGAAGATCCCGTCAGAGTCTATGATGCTTTTGGTGAGGCTCTGGACCTTAAGGTTCTTGGTATTTCCATCGAGCCATTATCGGGAGCAGATGAATATTACCCAAAAGATATGTTAAAACTCATTATTTACGCGTATTCTTATGGTTTTCGCGGCTCCCGGAAAATAGAAAGAGCGTGTTCCCACAATCTGTCCTTTCAATGGCTCATGGGCGGTCAAAAGCCGGATTATCGAACAATTGCCAGATTTCGTAATAAATATAAAGAACAAATTAAGCAAGTGATTAAGCAATGTGCGCACATTTGTATGAATTTAGATCTGATCGCGGGCAACACGTTATTCACCGATGGTAGTAAGTTTAGAGCCAATGCTTCTATCAATCAAACCTGGACAAAAGAAAAATGTGAAAAATATTTGATAAAGATCAATGAACATATCGATCATCTAATGGATGAATGTGAGACCATTGATACACACGAAGATCAAGAATCATCAACGATAAAGCCGCGTAAAAAGATCGAAGATAAAAAGAAATTAATCCAAAAGATGCAAAAAGTCATGAATCAATTGAACAATGAGAATAAATCAGCCATCAATAGTACAGATGTTGATAGTGTTAACGCCAAAGGACGTCAAGGCATTCATGCTTCACATAATATTCAAATAAACGTTGATGATAAACATGGGCTGATTGTGCATGGCGAATCTGTCAGTCAAAACAATGATCGAAGCCAACTAAGCCAACAAGTTGACAAATCAAGCAAAAATCTTGGCAAAAAGCCAAAGAATGCGTGTGCTGACGCAGGATATGATAGCATTGAAGATCTTAACAAGATTGATAAAAATATTAAGGTTATTGTCCCAAACCAAAAGCAAGTGCAAAAAGAAAGAGGGCAAAAGCCCAAACCGTTTGACAAAGAACATTTTCAGTATGACAACCAAGTCGATCAATATATTTGCCCTGAAGGCAACTCTCTAAAATACAAGCGATTACAAAAAGAAAGACAAGCTAAAGTTTATCAAGCAGATGCCAAAGATTGTCAGACCTGTAGGCACGCCAGTGGCTGCACAAGCTCAAAGAGTGGACGAATCGTCAAGCGTCTGGTTCACGAAAATTATTCTCAGCAGATGGAAGCTCTTTACAATAGCTCTGAAGGTCAAGAAATTTACCAGCGCCGCAAGGAAAAAGTTGAACATCCCTTTGGTCATTTAAAAAGAAACTTGGGTGCAGGCCAGTTTATGCTCAGAGGCAAGGATAAAGTGGACGCGGAAGTTTCAATTTTGTCTACGTGCTTCAATATTGCCAGAATGATAACGGTCATAGGGATACCAAAGCTAATTGTAAGGTTAAATAGCGGGTAAAAAGTCAGAAAATACTAGCTGGTTATTCATTAAAACGCGGAATTTGACCAAAAATTAATTTAATGACACTTATGAAAATAAATTATCAAAGAACAAAAGCATGTGACCCAGTCTGGTAGCGAAGGGGAAGGATCTCGAGTTTAGATTCTTCGTGCTTGTTTTCCAAAATAATTTAGATGAAACTAGTACGTAATGTTTTCATCTAGATTAAACATTAAGGAAAAACATACGTCGAGGCTATCGCCTCTCCTCAGAATGACGGTAGTTTTAATACGCTTTTAATCGGACAGAAGTGATATAAAATAATGAAAGTGTAAATGGGAAAAAGGTACAAAACGTGAGAGTTTTTCCTCATATAGGCATAAAAGACATTATATGCGTTAGTTTAAGCACTGATAATCTTAAGCTTGCTTATGCGAAAATTTCACCGACGAGAAAAGAGCTAGTCGATCTGGTGAGCTATGAGATTCAGGGGCTCTCGGATGATGAGATAACCAAATCCATTCAATCTTCGCTTGACAGCCTCAAGCTTTATGAGCCGGAAGTGATCGTGACCGTTCCTTCCCACGCGACCATTGCCAAGAATATTGAGATCCCTTCTCTCGATGCCCGTGAGATCAGGGAGATCGTTGATCTTCAGGCCGGCCGGCATACGCCCTATTCACGTGAAGAGATTGTTATTGATTACATCAATATCGGGGCTTACCGTGAAAATTATACGAAAATCCTCCTGATCATTGTGACTCTCAGTGTGATCCGCCGGCAGATCGATATATTGGAAAGGGCTGGCTTAAGGGTCGAAAAAGTATATTTCACGCCTGAGGTGGTCACGCGTCTTTCCTCAAGCGTCTTAAAGATCACACAGTCGCCGACAGTACAAACGTTCATTCATATTGACGCCCATTTTACGGATTTTATTAATATCTGCAAAGGCGAAGTTATTTTTGTCCGGAGTATCCCTATCGGAAAACAGCATCTTACCAGCGAGCAGGACCGGTATCAAATGCGCTTTATTGATGAAGTAAAAAAATCTCTTGAAACCTATCAAAGTGAAGATATCGGTGCCATGCCGGAGGAGATCATTTTGACGGGATCGATCCGGGAAGGAAGCGGGCTTCAGGACCTGATCGGCAAGATGCTCTATGTACCCGTCAAATTCTTCTCTTATCTTGATCATGCGCCGATGTCGTCGGAAGAACTAAAAAAAAGCCTTTCCGTCGGTCAGGACTCATTTTTGGATGTGATCGCGCCTCTGATCGGACCGGCTGGCACGCATATCAATCTTATTCCGGAAGAAATTAAATTAAGAAAGAAATTTGAAGAGAAAAGTAAAGACCTGGTTACGGCCGGCGTCTATATCTTGACGATCTTAGCGATGCTGTGTCTTATGCTGATCAGCAAGATTTACTTTAAAGCTTCCTATCTGAAAAATCTCAATGAGACCTATGATTCTGTGATCCAGGCATCCAAACGCCTAGAGAAGAACTTTTCGCAAATACGGTTGATCAAAAGGGAGCTCAAAGATCGCCATATTGCCATGGAGGTTTTAGCGGAATTATATAATCTTATTCCAACGGATATTCAGCTTAACGGTATCAAATTCAGTTTGCAGGGGAGATTTTCCATCGAAGGGAATTCGCGGACGATGGGAACGGTCTTTTCATTTATCGGGGATATGGAAGAGTCGGAATTCTTTAAAAATGTTGAGTCTAAGAGAACAACAAAGCGCAAAGAAGACGGTGAGGAAATTGTTGATTTTGAGATCATCTGCACTTTTGAAAACGTTTTAGGAAAGACAGGCTAATGAACATCAAATCAATCGTATCATATATATCACGTTTATCGAAGCGCGAGCGTACGATTTTTTATGTGACCATTTTTGTCATCGGACTAGTCCTTTTAGACCGCCTCATCCTCTCGCCGATCCTTTTTAAGATACGGGAGCTTAATGAGACGATCAGCCTTCAGGAAGAGACGATCGAGCAAAGCCTGCTTATTGTCATGCAGGAGAAGATGATTGAGGGGGAGAGCAAACAATATGTTTCTTATTTAAGCCAGCCTGAGGCGGAGGAAAAGGCGGTTACGGCCTTTTTAAAGGGGGTTGAGAATATTGCCAAAAGATCTTCTGTTTATTTGGTCGATATTAAGCCAGCGGGTAAAGATGTGGACGGTGTCTCAACACGGTATTTTGTTAAATTGAATTTTGAAGCGCAGATGGAACAGGTGTTTAATTTTTTTCATAGTATAACGAATTTTGAACAGTTGCTTAAGATCGAGGCCTATGAGATCAATCCAAAAACAGAAGGGACCAGTGTTGTCACATGCAGCATATCGATCTCAAAAGCGATTATTCCGCAATAAGGCAAACACGTAAGGCGAACAAGTGAGTTTTCTATTGCTTTTTATCATAGGGCTGGGAACGGGGCTCTCCGGAGCCATGATTCCCGGTCCTTTATTTTTATTCACAGTTTCAGAGTCATTAAAAAAAGACTCGGCGGTCGGATTGCGTATTGCGATCGGGCATATTATCATTGAGGCTCTTTTTGTTGTCTTGATCTTTTTGGGCTTTAAGAACCTGTTGACCTCGGAAGGGTTCATGCGGCTGGTCTCGGGGCTTGGCGGTATTGCGCTTATCGGTATGGGGATCATGCTTCTTTATGGTGTTGTGAGCATGAGCCTCCGGGTGGAAGATGGTGTTGAATTCGATTATGGATCTGTTCTCGGAGGGGCTTTTTTCAGTATTGTCAGCCCGGGTTTTCTTATTTGGTGGTCGACCATCGGGCTTTCCGTTGTGCTGAAATCCCTTCTCTTTGGCCTGGCCGGGCTTGCGATGGTAGCTTTAGGGCATTGGATGGCTGATATTGGCTGGCATTGGTTCGTTTCCTATTTTGTGCATAAAAAGAAGTATTATTTAGAGGATGCGCCCTACAGGAATATCATACGGCTGCTTGCTTTTGGGCTGGTCGCTACAGGTATATATTTTTGTTTTGGTATTTCTATTTGAGCGAAATCAAAGAGGAAACGATTATTTAGAGGGTTTCATTCTGGCATGAATCCTGATGACCGGATCAAGCAATTGTTCGAGTTGTGTGAGCGTACCCCCTTTAGGGAAAAACCCTGAAATACCCAAGTCCTGAAAGATGGGGAGCTGTTCTAATTCCGCGGTGATCATAATGACGGGTAAAGTCTGGTGCTTTATCCGGATGTTCTTTAGGGTATCAGTGCCGTTCATGACGGGCATATTGATATCTAAAAGAACGATATCGGGCGTTTCCTGCTCGATCAATTTAAGGCCATCTTCGCCATTTAACGCCATTCGAACGCTATATCCTTTAGCTTCCAGCCAAAAGGCGATAGGTTCTATAAAGTCCTGTTCATCATCAACAAGAAGAATTTTGAATTTCGTTTCCATAAGTTATCCTATCCATTTTGGTGGTATTTTACACTAAAGTTATCCATAAAACAAACTATTTAGAAGATGATTCTTCCGTAAGGTTCATCGATAGTGTAAAAGTAAATGTGGTGCCTTGGCCTTCCTTGCTCTCAACGCTGATTTCACCGCCATGGAGTCCAACGAGCTCTTGAGCGATCGTCAGCCCAAGGCCCGTGCCGCTTTTATCCCCCGCGGCGCGGTTTTTTGCCTGTTGAAACTTACCGAATATCTTCGGCAAGTCCTCCTTGGGAATCCCGACACCTGTATCGCTGACAGTCATGATCAGTTCATTCTTTTTATCGGATAACTCTGCCCCGAGCGTAATGGTTCCGTCAATGGGTGTAAATTTAATAGCATTACTTATGATGTTAATAAGAACCTGTATAATACGGTTAGGATCGATATTGATCTCCGGCAGGTCTTCCTGGATGTTCTTTACAAGATGAATTCCCTTGTTCTTGGTCCAGGTGTCTAGGGTCACGCGGACTTCATTGATGACCGTTGCGATAGAACTCGGTTTTAACGTGAGTTCCATTTTCTTGGCTTCAAGCTTCGAGAGGTCAAGGATATCATCGACCAGGGAGCTGAGCCGGTCCAGATTGCGCTTGGCATTGGAAAGAAATTTCTCTTGAGGCTCGCTAAGTTCTCCCGCGGTTCCTTCCAAAATAACGGCAATGGATTGTTTAATGGCGCCGATCGGGTTGCGCAGTTCATGGGTGACGTTCGAGAGGAACTGGCTTTTCATTTCGTCGAGCTCTTTTTGTTTGGTGACATCATTGAGAACTGTCACCATACCTACAGTCTGCCCGTTTTCATCCTCGATAACAGCGCTGCTGGAGCGCAGGGTTTTCTTGGTATTCTCATCGCCATCAATCTCAATATCCGTTGCTCCATCAAGGGATGTGGCTTTGGCAATCGAGAACAATTGCTCCTCTTTAGCGTCTTCCGTCAGCTGGCGGCCGACCTTGTCTTCCTTTTTTGTATCGAGCAGTTTTTCCGCCGCCGGGTTCATCAAGAGAACTTCGCCCTTATTATTGACAACAACAACCCCCGCGGCAACACTGCGGACGATCGCCTCGGTTTGCTTTTTCTCGTTAAGGGTCTTTTTGAATTTTTTCTGAGCATCAGCCGCGGCTTTACTCTTTTCCTCGACGAGTTTACCGTATTTATCGGTCAGCTCCTGCTTGACAATGGTCATTTTTTCATCGACTTTCTCTTCAAGGAGGCTGGAGATAGCCATAGCGGCTTTCTTTTGATTTTTAGCTGACCCCGATAAGCCTTTTAATTCCTGGAGGACTTCATTCGGATCAAGTTCTCCGCGGCCCTTGGCCTTAGTTGCGAACATTCGCCCCTTTGCCTGGCGGTTTTCCGCGGCAACACGCGTCAAGATCAAACCGAAGATAATGCTCACGATAATGGTAATAATGAACACGACTTGTGTGGATAATCCTGTGATATTATCCGCGTTTGCGGCTAATACAGGATGGACAGAAAGTAGGAGCAGGGAGGCTACACTCAGGCTTATTTTTATGGTTTTACGCATTGAAAAATTCTCCTCGGAAGCAAGTATTATGAACAATAGTATAATTACTATCATAGTTTTGAGGCAAAGACAAGACAATTCAGAGAAACTTCTAACGAAAAACAGTATACGTTGCTTTTCGCCGTGTTTTGTGGTAAACAAAGGACGATAGATGAAGTAATTTCTAAACGATATACAAATATAACGTTTATAACCCCAATAACATTCAGCTATCTGCCGACACATCTTTTTGAATATGCGGTAAATGATGCGGCTAATTTTTGAACTTTAGAAAGGTCTATGTTAAGGAAGTGTTTTTATTTATGTTTTTTTGTTTTAACCTATCTGGTCAGTCCTTGTTATGCGGCTCCCAGTTACGGGACAAGGATGCCGGAGAAAAATCAATTCCATCTCAGCGGGCAAACGTATTGGGTTCAACAGCGGAACTTGGAGGATGAGAATGGCAAGATCAAGAGCCTACAGCATTTTCTGTTGATCTCCTACGGGATCACGGATTGGTTTTCACTTGACCTTAAAGGCGGGGCCGGGGATACGCATCAAACCCCGGATGGAGGCAATGAGATCAGCTATCCGGCTTACATGGCCGGCGGATATGGTTGTCGCGTAAAACTCTATGATCAGGAAAAAACAAAAGCTGTTTTTGGATTTCAACATATCAGTGTTCATCCCTATTCGGTATTTATCGGCAATGTTAAACATAAAGCTGTGATCGATGACTGGCAGATTTCTTTTTTGGCTTCCCGGGTTTTTGAATATGCAATGCCCTATCTGGGGATGCGATGGTCGCGCATGGATTCTATTCATTGGGTCGAAGATGACCGCAACCGGGTCAAATCGGATCTCAATGAAAGTATTGGATTTATTGCGGGAATAGATGTGCCCGTGCATGAGAAAGTGTGGCTGAATTTTGAGGGCCAGTTTTTGGATGCGCAGGCGGCAGCGGCAAGCATTCATTTTCGGTTTTAATTATGTAATTACGGGGACACATGATTTGACTTTGAATATCATTTGATCCCTGCTTGCGCGGGATGACATAGAGTGTCATCCCTGCGAAAACAGGGATCACATAATAAAAGTAAAAGTCAGGAACATGGACGTTTTTTAACAATGGGGATCACAAGATGAAAAAACTTGTAATAAAGTTCTTAGCTATTGCAGTGATGATAAATGCACATTTTGTATTGCCGCTAACAAAGGTTTGCGCCAAGAATTTGCCGAACGCACAGCCTGTCGAGGAATTATCTGATCTCGGATCCGTCAGGGAAGTCTTGAATGTTGCCTCGCCGATTTCTCTTGTGATCAGCGCCTGGGCGGCCTTGGAAGAAAATGATCTTGAAGCGGTGCTTAAGTTTACCAATGATTGTGTTGAACGTTTTGGAAAAAGGGCACAGCAAATGCAGGAAGACCTTGAAGGTTATGCGATCGGCAGCGAGGCGACGATCCGTTCCTATTGGGCTTTAAACGATGTGGCAACAGCTTTGTTTATTCAGGGAAAGGCGCTTGAGAACGCGCGGCGGTATGATGAGGCGAAAGAGGCTTATAAAGAGTTGATCAATAAATATACTTATGGCCAGTGTTGGGATCCAAAGGGATGGTTTTGGAAGCCGGCTGAAGTGGCGGGTGAAAATCTGGCCATGATCGAGGATGGCGTTTTCTTTGATTTCGGGGATTATACATCGTCGACACTTGTGATGAAAGCGTGGAAGGCTTTGGAAGAGGAAAATGTTACGTTGGTCTTTGGGTATGTCGATAAATGTATCAAATTATACGGGATGCGCGCGCGTGAAATGCAATCCGCGCTCGATCATTATCCTGAAGACAGCGATAGTGAGATCTTCAGTTATTGGGCCTTAAATGATGTCGCGACGGCCCATTTTATTAAGGCCAAGGCTTATATGATCGAGGGCAAGGACAGCGAAATGATTCATGAGTTTAAAACTATTCGTGATGAACTTTTCTATGGCCAGTGCTGGGACCCGCGCGGGTGGTGGTGGAAACCTGTGGACGAGGCGAATAACTGGCTGAAGATTCTTGATCAAAAAGCGCAGAAGGATGGCTCGTCTTGAATGCCTTTGAGATTATGAGAATTAATCTTGCCGTTGATATTTCTATGGTTCATAATTAAACGGTCAATCAGTCATTAGCAATAGGAAGGAGGGGCTTTTGTTTAAAGATTCCAAACGAAAATCGATCTTTCACGTTAACAAGTTTCAGAAAACGCTTTTCTTCCCCGCTGTTTTTGCCTTTATTATTGGATGCAGTGTGGCATGGCTGAGCATTGTCTATTCTCTTATCGGGAATTATCTTTCCGGCCCGGGGCTTGAGTCTTTCCAGGGTATTATTCCGGCTATCCTGGCATTTGCGACGGTGCTGATGATTGCCTTGGTCTTCTGGACGCTCAACGTTACCACCCACTATTTTGGCGCCTATGAACGTATTATTCAGGAGCTTGATGAGATCTTAGCCGGGCAGGGAAGAGGCCCGGTGAAGACAAGGTGCGGTGACGTGATTTTTGAAGAACTCCTAAAACGGATCAATTCTCTGATCGAAAGAATGCAGTAGTTGAATTTATGGCGCTATCACCTTCGGGCCCACCAAAATTAAACCGCAAATTCCTCCTCGTATCGCTTGCCTTGATCGTTCTTGCAGGTATTCTTGTCTACGCGAATTCCCTTGGCGGGCAGCTTGTTTGGGACGATGAAACGCTCGTCCGGTATAATCCTTATATTAAAGACTGGTCTCATTTACCGAAGATCTTCACAAGCCGTTTAGGGTCGGTGGCTAAAGAAGCGGGAGCCTTTTACCGTCCTGTCCAGACTTTTACCTATTTAGTTAATTATTCTTTTGGGCGGTTGAATGTGACGGGTTATCATCTCATGAACATGGCTTGGCATATTCTCGCGGCTTTGAGTCTTTTCGGCCTTATTCAAATTCTTTTCAAGGACGGGAAGCTTTCATTGCTGTGCGCGCTATTGTTCATTGTTCATCCGATCCATACTGAGGCGGTCGCTTATATATCTGGGCGGGCCGACTCTCTTGCCGCTTTTTTTATATTCCTTTCCTTTATTCTCTATCTGAAGCATGGTGAAAAGAAGGGGGTATTTGTTTTAGGAGGCATGATGATTAGTTATGTCTTAGCGCTTCTTTCCAAAGAGATCAGTCTGATTCTGCCGCCTTTGGTGTTCTTCTACCATTATGCGTTTTCGAAACCCGTCGACAAGAAAGCATTTAGTGTTTTGGCGGGGACTTTAATCGGCTATATTTTGTGGCGGCTGCTGGTTGTTGGAGGAGGGAGTGTTGCGGAGGGAATTCCTCCGGCATTTTTTGAAAGGCTCCCCGGGGTCTTTGTTGCTCTGACCAATTATTACAGGCTTCTCGTGCTCCCCTTCGATCTGCATATGGAATACGGTGGGCTTTTGTTCCCTTATGCAGAGCCGAAAGCGATCGTTGGTGTCGTTCTCTTAGCGCTTACTTTACTTTATGTATTAAGCAAAAGGCGCCGGGATCCGTTCCTTTTTTTTGCGGCAGGATGGTTTTTTATTACGTTGCTGCCGTCATCCAATCTTTTCTTTCCAATCAATGCGTATATGGCCGAACATTGGCTTTATCTTCCGTCGATAGGTTTTTTCCTTATTGTGGCCCGGTTCTTGATCGCTTTGTATGAGGATCAAAAACACAAGGGGCTTGCGATTGCGGTTATGATCGGGCTTCTGGCATTCTATGGCGTCTTGACGGTCCGGCAGAACCGCTATTGGAATAACAGCATCGATTTTTACAAGCGGATGCTGCATTACGCGCCGTCAAGTTCAAGGCTCTATAATAATTTAGCGAAGGCCTATCATGATGACGGCAAGAATGATGAACTCATCGAAATACTCAGGGCGGCGATCCAGTTGCAGTCGGACAATGCCTTAGCTCATAATAACCTCGGCAATGCCTATAAGGAGACCGGCAATTTTAAGGAGGCAGTACGCTCTTATCAACAGGCTATTGCGATCGACCCGAAACACGCCGGGCCTTATTACAATCTCAGTACGATTTACTCTGACATCGAAAACAAAAAGGATGAAGCCATTGCGTTATTGAATAAATCCATTGAATTGAGCCCGAATTTTTCAAAGTCCTATAATAAATTGGGATTGATCTATCTTGAACGGGGAGAGACGGAAAAAACGATCGAGCTCTTAGGCTGTGCCATGAAGCTGAATCCGGATGACCCGGAGGTTTATCATAATTTCGGGTATGTTTATATTCAAACGGGAGATTATCGAACGGCCGAGGATATGTATTTGAAAGCCATTAAAGCTGATCCAAATTATGTAAGCGCCTATAATGATCTCGCGATTATTTATTTTACTCAAGAGAAATACGCCAAGGCCGTTGAGTATTGTGACAAAGCGGTTTCCTTGGGATCTAGCAATCCGTCACTTTTAGAAGCCCTTAAACCCTATCGGTAGCATTAAAAGGCGACACTTGTTGATTTGCTTTTTCAAGTGCGGCTCGCTTCATTTTCAATGAAGCTCGACCGCGGACACCTTTTTCACACCTATAACGATGAAACAGGAACATAAACAGTATATCTTAGAAAATAAGGATAGAACGCCTGTTGAGGAGATGGCCCGGGATCTTAATATCAGAGAGAGAAATGTCCGGAAATTTCTTAAGCAGGAAGAAGAGAAAAACAAGATGCCGGAGGAGCATACTGTTCCGGCATCTTCTTTCGGAAAAAACAGGGTGATCCTCTGTATTGTTGTTATTGTCTTAGCCGGTTTAGCGGTCTACGGCAATTCTTTAAACGGTCAGTTTATTTGGGATGATAAGCAGTTAATTCAAGACAATAATTATATTAAGGACGGGGGAAAATCTATCGGGCATATTTTCACAAATAGTTTAAGAGCCTCTTCGGACGGATCGACGACTTCTTTCCGGCCGATGCAGACCTTTACTTATCTTATTGATTATTCGATTTGGCATATCAATGTTTTCGGGTATCATTTAACGAATGTTTTCTTTCATATCCTTGCCGCGCTGGTTATTTTCTGGCTAGGGCAAATTCTTTTCCGCGATCTTCTCCTTTCTTTTCTGACGGCTTTTCTTTTCGTGCTTCACCCGGTTCACACGGAAGCCGTCGCCTATATTTCCGGTAGAGCTGATCCCATGGTCTTATTTTTCATGGTTTTGAGTTTCTGTCTATATCTAAAAAATGTTTCAAGACCGGTGATCCTCAGGGCCGTTCTCATGTGTTTAAGTTATCTTTGCGCTCTATTGTCGAGGGAGAATGGACTGATTCTTCCGGTCTTAATTCTTTTTTATCATTTCACTTTTAAGAAATCTATCGCGAAGAAAAATTTCGCTGGCATTATTGTCACATCTCTGGTTTATATTTTGTGGCGGGGAGTTGTTTTTAAAGGAACTGTCTCGGATATGCCAATGGAAACGACTTTGTGGCAAAGGACACCGGGGATGTTCGTGGCTCTGGCGAACTATATACGACTCCTGTTCGCTCCTTTCGGCCTGCATATGGAATACGGCGGGCTTTTGTTTTACTGGAGTGAACCGAAGATCTATATTGGACTGGCCCTCTTTTTGGGCATCCTTTTTCTGGCGCGTGGGAAAAGGGAAGAAAAACTCATCTTTTTCTCTATAGGCTGGTTTTTGATCACCTTGTTTCCCTTATCAAACATCTATGCTCTCAACGCCTATATGGCTGAGCACTGGCTTTATATGCCGTCAATAGGCTTCTTTTTGCTTATAGCCAGCTTTATTGCCGCTGTCTATAGGGAACGTAAATATCGCCTGTGCGCTGTGGCGCTGTGTGTTGGGTTAACGCTGTATTATGGGGGCATGACGATCTATCAGAATTATTTCTGGAGGGATCCGATCCGCTTTTACAAGCGCATGCTGAAATTTAACCCGGAAAGCATGCGGCTTTACAACAATTTAGCCAGTGAACATATTAAGGCCGGTAAAGAAGGAGATCTTATTGCTTTACTTGAAACGGCCATGAAGATCGACCCGACGAATGAAGTTGTCTATAATAATTTGGGTATTGCTTACAAGAGGCTCGGGATGCCGCAGAAAGCTTTAGATGTTTATGAAAAAGCCATTGCTCTAAATCCGGAATATGGCCTGGCGTATTATAATGCAGGTATCATTTATGCTAATACCATGCGCAATCTTGATAAAGCTATTCCTCTTTTAAAAAAGGCTATTGAGAAGGATTCTTCCCTTTACCAAGGTTATCACAAAATTGGTTTAATTTATCTGAATCAGGACAAAAGAGGTGAAGCGATTCTTATGTTAAAGAAAGCTATTGAGATCAATCCTGATGCTTGGGAGGTTTATCGCAGTCTGGGCTATTATCATATGTCGGAAGGAGATTTGGGCGGGGCCATTGAGAACTATAAGAAGGCTATTGAGTTAAATCCTCAATATTTCGAAGCTTATGGTGACTTAGCGGTTGTCTATTTTAGAAAGGGACAGATTCCTTTAGCGAAAGAATATTATGACAAAGCGGCGGCTTTGGGCTATCAAAATCCTGAGCTAATGAAGGCGCTGAAATCATACCGGTGATCACGCAGGTTTCGGGGTCTATTTGGGTTAAATTCCGTATTTTCACTGCCACTGGGAATATTTCTGGGCAGCTCTTTAAAAGTCTGGTATAATTATGCTGAGATTCATTAGGAAAATCCAGCCGATTTAAGCGTATAAGTTTATTCAATAATAATATTAATGATAGTTAAGTTTTTGTGTTTTTTAAAAAATAGGCTTATCCAGTTGACGCCAACGCTCCCAAGATGTAGTATATAGGGGCGATGGAATACTATCCTAAGACGATGTTTGAATTTGAACAAAACTTTGCTACGGAAAAATCTTGTGGAGAATATTTGTATCAACTTCGATGGCCAGAAGGATTTATTTGTCCTCGTTGCAGTCACAAAGAAGCTTGGAAAACGGACAGAGGGCAACTTCATTGTAGGCAATGCAAATATCGAGTTTCTGTTACGGCTGGAACGATTTTCCAAGATACCCACCTTCCCCTGCGAGTGTGGTTCAAAGCTATCTGGCAAGTAGTCGGTCAAAAGAATGGAATCAGCGCCTTGGGATTGAAACGAGTTTTGGGACTGAAGAGTTATCAAACAACATGGCTGATGATGCATAAATTGCGTAAGGCGATGGTTCGTCCTGGCCGTGATCAATTGGTTGACCCTGTGCAAGTTGATGAAACCTATATTGGTGGCCCTCGACCTGGCAAACGAGGTCGTGGGGCTGCTGGCAAAACGCTTGTGCTTGTGGCGGTTGAGGATAGGGATGGTCGTCCCGGCCGCATCCGTCTCCATAAGGTCAAGAGCGCTACGGGAGCCAGTTTGATTCCAGCGGTCAAACAGAGTGTTCAGCCCAAAAGTGAGATCCGTACTGATGGCTGGGAAGGATATAATGGCTTGTCCTCCTGTGGTTACACCCGTACGATTATTCGAGAGACGGCCGAAGTTGGTAAAAATTTGTTGCCTTTGGCCAATCATGTGACTTCTTTGCTGAAGCGATGGTTGATTGGAACGCATCAAGGGAAACCTTCGCCTTCTTATTTGGACTACTATTTGGATGAATTTGTATTTCGGTTTAATCGTAGAACCTCTCGATCTCGTGGATTGTTGTTCTACCGTCTTGCTCAGCAGGCGGTTAACGTTGGACCTCTCATAGGTAGCGAAATCGCCGGTGGAAAGCGTTAACGGGAAACCACTATATATTGTATCAATTGGCATGAAATGGATAAGCCTATTAAAAAAATACTTAACAGATTATTGTAGCTTTAGGCCATCCATGTCTCAGGCCGTTTGAAGACGGGGACTCAGGATCGGCACCAAAGTGTTCCTAAATAAAGATTATTGTAACTTCGGGCCATTAGCTCACGAGAGCCAACGAAGTTGGCTCGAAGTCCCGAGTGACGGTTGTATACGCTGGGTTACGAGGGATTTGGTGTCATTGAAAAGAAAGAGGAGTATCGGGCCATCCCTCGTTTCAGGAGGAAAAGAGAACGAAACTCGGGATAAGGCCCAGATTACTCTTGAACAAATAATATTGAAATCCGGACCATTAGTTCATCTGGCTCCGACACTCGCTTCACTCGGTCGGAGTCCCGACCTTTGCCGTAGGCAAAGTGTCGGGATAGAGCAATCCCGACATGCCACTTCGTGTCGGTCGGGGCTGACTCTTAATGGCTTTTGCCCACTTTTCATAAGTCCTTCCTATTCTTGCGAATACGTTTACTACCAATAAGTTAAGAAAATTTTGAAGTGAGACAGAATGGTACTTTTTGGTCCATTTTGATATCCATGTTAGCACGGTTTTAGCACATTTTTTTACAGGAAAAAATTTATCCCCTCCCAATCAATTCTTAAGTTAAACAGTCTTTTCCAACCCAACAAT
>JAGLQN010000180.1 GCA_023136835.1 Candidatus Omnitrophota bacterium
CTCTTTATTGACTTCCGTGTTCGCGCCTTTGTCCAATGTTGATCCACAGATGTTCATAACAAGCAGAACGATACCAATGAAGACCGGCACTCCTGCGCCGATAATGATCGCAAGGAAAACTTTCGGGATCATCTCCTTCATTTTTTCTAGATGGGTCTCTTCCGCGCCTCCCGACGCGGCTTTAACTCTTGCATCCATGACCTGCTTCAATAGCGCGTCCGGCTCAGTGAGATTGACGTCCTCGCTTTTATAATTGCTTGTTGTGACGGTTTGATCGAGGAAATCATTATATGCTTTTGTATTGAAGATATGTGGTGTTTCAGTAACAATATCAGGCAGATTTTTTTGCGGCTCCGTGGCGAGTTGGTTTGACAAAGACGCGTTTTGTAATGTGGCAATTTCCTTTCGCGTCTGTGAAAAATCCGTCATATCTGGAACTGCGTTCTGAAGATTCTCATTCACACCAGGATATGAAGAAGGCTGAATTCTTCGATAAGTGCGTGGCTGGGATGGTTGTGGGCTGTCGCTTGATAGAATTTTCTGATAAGGGGCGATCTTTTTTTCGTCTGAAACAGCTTTTTCTTGAATTGCATCAGCTAAAACTTTTTCATCATTTTCGATAATATCCCCTGCCTTATCGTCCTTTGTTTCTGACTTTACAACTTGTGAAAAATCGTCCTGTAATACAATATGACGCGAGTCAATACGCTCAATATTTTCCATAAGAAAGTTCTGCGCATCAACCACCTCATTCGTCTCTATACGAACAAAAATCGGTGTTTGTTCAATGACCGTACCGGTAATACTGCGGCCGGTTTTGAGAATGATGGTATCAAGAGTATCTTCTGGATTGTCCGTAGATACGGACTCTTTCACATCTTGGGCTTCAGGGATCTCACGTGGCTGATCAAATTCAAGGTGATCAATAAGCGGAAGAAGATATTCTCCGTAGAATTCATCGGTCTTAATACGGACAAAAACTGGGGAATCATTAACGATCTGGCCCTCAATAACTTTTCCGGACTTCAGGAAAATCTTATCAGCACTCGCCACACCCGAAACCACAAAAAAGAAGACGACTAAAAAAGCGGTTGTTATTCGATTCCGCATATATTTTATCCGCAATTTCCTGGCGGCGTGGCGGAATCGGGACACGACGGGCAGGCCCCGGCCGAACAGTGAATTCCACCACCAGAATGTTCATCATGAAAATGGACTGCCCATCCTCGTGGATGGGTCGCTGTACATCCGTTAGTGAAACCTGCCGCATTTCGACACGCATAAGTCGCTTTTGTGTCCAGGATACTAAGCACCAAATTGTTGTTGATCGCGGCAAGCGAATTCCATGCTCCAATTGTCCTTCCATCAAGAGTATATATCCCAACAGCAGACCGCATAACCATCAAGTTTGCGATCATATTACGCTCATCCGCTTTCAAGATCGCTTTAGAATAATTGACAACCGAAAATGACGCAATAATCGAGATAATGAGAACAACAGAAATGACTTCCATCAACGTAAACGCGCGTATTTTTTTATTCATAGAGAACACTCCTTATTCGAAAAACGATTAATGATCGCAAACTTTATCTGCCGGTGTTATCGCCTTCTTCTTTTCTTACTTTTTGAAATATCAAGCGCTAAAACTGCCGACGCTAGAAAGAAATAATAGGCTGAAAGATAAAAAAAATGAAATAATGGTGAACCTTTGGCTGTGACAACTTCTCCGGTTACGATATTATAGGTTTCGCTCGGCAAACTTAAGATAAACATTAAGACATATATAAAAGGGACAAGGATCAATAACGCAAGGACCACTCTATTCTTCATTATGAAGAATACCGTTAATCCAAAAATAATAATTATCACCGGGATGGAAATAGAATACATTGTTCTGTCCCTCCTCTGAACTCCGCTAGCAACAGCCCGCGATGATTTCGTCTAGGCATCCCCCGCATGATTTATTTTTCTCGGTTACAGCCTTGAGAAATTGATCGCAGGGCACTTTTTTAAATTTTCCATTGATCTTCAGTTCAAATTGTTCGTAACAGGCTCCGCACATACTGTAAGAAAAAACCCCAAAACAGGCTTCCTTGAGTTCAGAAGAAAGCGAGAAATCGGCCTTTTCAGCTAGCGTGTTTTTATCAAATTGTGTCGTATCGAAATAACAATGCTCGCCAAAACCATCTTGGCAATCACCCCCGCACGCAATCCCTGGACGGCACGCGTTGATGATTGTTTGCAACCATGCGGCTGGTTTTTCCTCGGAAAAAGCAAGACGTGATCCTGCCAGAACAAGAAATATTACGACCATAAAACTTATGTTCCGTTTTTTCATACGAACTCCGTATCAGACAAGTTAAGCAGCCAACTTTCGCAGCACCGTTTGAAGAATCCCGCCATTTCGAAAATAATCAATCTCAACAGGAGTATCCAAACGCGCGATGGCTTTGAATTTCTTTTCACCGCTTTTTGATCGCGCTGTAACTGTAATTTCTTGACGAGGTTTGAGATGATTATCAACGCCTTCAAAATCGAAGGTTTCATTGCCCTTTAATCCTAACGCTTTGCTGGATTTACCATTATCAAATTCTAAAGGCAAAACACCCATGCCGGCCAGATTGCTGCGGTGGATCCGTTCATAACTCTCGGCAATGACGACGCGTACCCCCAAAAGCGCTGTTCCTTTTGCGGCCCAGTCACGGCTGGAGCCGGTGCCGTATTCCTTTCCCGCAAGTACGATCAACGGTATTTCTTCTTTTTTATAAAGCAATGACGCGGCATAAATGCTCATTTTTTCGTTACTCGGAAAATGGACTGTCCAGGAGCCTTCTGTTCCCGGCGCTAACCGGTTACGCAATCGGATGTTGGCAAAAGTTCCGCGGATCATGACTTGGTCATTTCCACGTCGAGATCCGTAACTATTAAAGTCAACCGGCTTGATTCCCTTTTCGATCAAATATTGGCCGGCCGGGGTATCCGGTGAAAAAGTTCCAGCAGGCGAAATATGATCTGTTGTAATAGAATCCCCGACCATTACAAGAACGCGTGCCCCATTGATCTTCTGGATTTCGGAAGCCTTCTTATCCATATTGAGGAAAAATGGCGGTTCTCGAATATACGTGCTTGATGCTTTCCATTTGTACAGATCTGATTTTGTCTCCGCAATCATATTCCAGTCTTTATTGCCGTTACTCACGTCTTTGTAGCGTTTGCGAAATGCCGCGACTGTCACAGATTTGGAGATAACGGCGTTGATCTCACCTTGAGTTGGCCATAGATCTTTAAGGTAGATGTTATTCCCGTCTTTATTTTTACCGATAGGTTCACTGGTTAAATCAATATTAACAGAACCGGCTAACGCGTAAGCGACAACCAAAGGAGGACTTGCAAGATAATTTGCTTTTGTGTGCGGGCTGACGCGGCCCTCAAAATTGCGGTTCCCGCTTAAGATGGCGGTCGCAACCAAATTTCCTTTATCGATCGCCTCCGTCACGGCTTTCGGTAGCGGGCCACTATTGCCAATGCACGTGGTGCATCCGTATCCAACAATATTAAATTTCAATTTCTCAAGGTAGGTTAAAAGCCCGGACGCCGTCATATATTCTTCCACCACTCGCGACCCCGGAGCAAAACTCGTCTTAACATAGCCCTTCGTTTGAAGCCCTAATTCAACAGCTTTTTTCGCCAAGAGGCCCGCGCAAATTAAAACAGAAGGATTAGACGTGTTCGTACAACTTGTTATCGCGGCGATAACAACCGCTCCATGTCTGATCTTGTTGTTCTTATCATCGACAATAGCAGAATTTTTACGGTCTGATGGCGTAAGCCCAAAACCGCGTTTCGCGACAGGCTTCAGTAGGTCGTCTTCAAACGCCTCTTTCATCTTTGATAACGCAACCCGGTCTTGCGGCCGCTTTGGCCCCGCTAAACTCGTTACGACTTTAGAGAGGTCCAATTCCACTGTATCATTAAACTTTGGATCGGATAACCAGGGAATATAGAATAGGCCCTGCTCTTTCATATAAGCTTCAACCAGCTCGACCTCAGACGAGGATCGTCCTGTTAGACGATAATATCGAAGAGTTTCCTTATCTACGGGGAACAAGCCGGTTGTCGCGCCATATTCCGGCGCCATGTTAGAGATCGTTGCCCTGTCCGGTAGGCTTAAATATTTTAATCCATCACCATAAAATTCAACAAATTTCCCGACAACACCCTTCTCGCGTAATATTTGAACAACGGTCAAGACCAGGTCTGTTGCCGTAACACCTTCGGATAATTCTCCCGTTAACTTAAAACCGATCACCTCCGGCATGAGCATGTAGATCGGTTCGCCAAGCATCACAGCCTCGGCTTCAATGCCGCCAACACCCCACCCGACGATACCAAGCCCATTGATCATGGTCGTATGGCTGTCTGTTCCCACCAAACTGTCAGGATAGGCGATCGTTTCGCCATTTTGCTTTTTCTTAAGCACCCCTTTAGCTAAATATTCCAAGTTGACTTGATGGATGATGCCGGTTGCGGGTGGTACAACCCGGAAATTCTTAAACGCGCCT
>JAGLQN010000181.1 GCA_023136835.1 Candidatus Omnitrophota bacterium
GAACCGGAATAAATAAGTTCTGTTAGAGATGCTTCTTTAATGAAGCCGGTTAACAGCTGATAGAACGGCTGTATTGGAATTTCATTTTTCCAGTGTAGCCGTTCTATTATAACCTCAAACAGACCCCCGGGGTCTGTTTGGTTAATCGAATAAAAAAAGAATGTGAAACCATGAAACTTTCCAGTCATACGATCATTGTGGACGATTACCCTGAACCGGGGGAACATATTGTTTTTAGTACACGGACGCAGGCCATGGTTAAGGTCGGTCAAGACTTAAAGAATACCCTGGATTCTATCGGGAAAAACGGCGGCCATTTTCCACTACAGCACAAAGAAGATTTGGAGCAGCTCTATAAAATGGGCATTCTTGTCCAAAATGAAGAAGAGGAGCAGGCAAAGTTAAAAAGTTTCTTTCACCAGCTGAAATATGGATATGATCGGTCCAAATTTGCCGTAACCATTCTCACGACGCACGCGTGTAATTTTAAGTGCGTCTATTGCTTTGAAGAAAGTTCGCGTGAGAATGTCAAATTGGATTTTGAGACGCGGGAGCTTGTTATCGACTGGCTGAAAAGACGGGTCCAGCGGATGGGGTATAAAGGTTTAATTCTTAACTATTATGGAGGTGAACCGCTTTTAAACTTGCGGGCGATTGAACATATTTCCTCTGAAATGAAACAGTGGTGCAAGTCTAAAGGGTTAAACTTCGCCATAACGATACAAACCAATGGTTATCTGATGACGCCTGATTTAACAGCTAAATTGATAACATTAGGATTGAAAAAGGTCCGGGTCAGTGTCGATGGAATCAAGGAAAATCATGATCGTAACCGGCCCTTGCGCGGCGGTGGAGCAACATTTGACCGCATTATCAAGAATATTCGAGATTGCGCTGATAAAGTTGAAATATGTATTTCCATGGGCTATGAAAAGGATGATATCGGGCCGATCGAGGCATTGATCAATTATCTGGATGGGTTGGGAATCCTGCATAAATTGGGGGAGTTTATTTGCTCTCCGATCATCCCTACTTTAGGCCCGAAAGGCAACTCCAAAGCGATACGCGGGTCCGAGTGTATGCGCAGTCAAGAAGATCATACGATGGCAAAAGCTGTAGGGAAAATTAAAGAACTCATGGATCGCAATAGCCTGAAATATACCTGCAATATGTCCATCAATGCATGCGGATTAGTCCGCGAAAACAG
>JAGLQN010000182.1 GCA_023136835.1 Candidatus Omnitrophota bacterium
GTAACGATTGATCAGCAGGGGCGTTTCTATAGGTGTAATTCTTTGTTGGGCCATCCGGAATTTGCTATTGGGGATGCGCGCCATGACGAATTTAATGAGACGCAAAAGGAATTCAGGGATCTCGATGTCTGGAAACAATGTCCTGTTGATTGCGCCTATTTACCGATGTGCAGCGGCGGATGCCGGTTAATGTCATTTGTGGGAGGAAATAAGAATTTTAAGGTTGTCTCGTGCAAAAAAGATTACTTAAACGAAATGGCTCCGGAGTTTATCAAAAGGGATTATGACCGAATGCTGGCTCAGAAACACGATATAGAGAAACAGAGTGTTATGGTATAATAAAACCTAATATTAGTTTCGGGAGGAGATTATTATTGCTAATCAAAAATCCATTACGTTTTTTTTACTATTAAAACCTTACCGCGGCAAGATCGTTTTAATCCTTACCTTTATATTGTCCGCTAACCTCCTGGCCCTTGTTCTTCCCTGGGTTATCAAGATTATTATTGACGACATTCTAATCGACAAAGATACTCATTTTCTTAATCTCATTATGCTGGCGTTGGTGGGGGTCTTGCTTTTACGCTCCGTTTTTAGTTTTTTGCGGACATATATGAGTAGTATTGTCGGGGAATGGGTTGTGCGTGATCTGCGGCAAAAAATTTGTGAACATATCCCAAAACTATCGCTCATAAGTATTAATAAAATTTCTCCCGCCCAAATTCTGACCAGGATAACGCAGGATGTGGATAGCATGCGCCGGTTCCTTTTCGGGGATGCTATTGAGTTCATATGCGCGTTTCTTAATATTGGATTCATTGTCGTCATTCTTTCCTTTCTAAATGCAAAATTAACCCTTGTTGCTTTATTGACACTGCCATTGTTTGCCGTTATCTACTTTCGTTTAATTCCAGAACTTAAAAATAGACATAGCCGGTTACGGGAGATGTATGGCGGTTTGAGTTCAAGAGTGAGTGAAGTCTTAAATGGCATTAGAGTGGTGCGATCTTTTGCCAGGGACACGCATGAGAGACAACTATTCGAACACAAACAGCGTGATATTTTAAGCGTAGCTTCCCGGACGCATTATCTTAATTCATGGCTGTGGGTAGGGATTGAATTTTTTACTTCTTTAGGGATTATTGGAATCTTATGGATCGGTGGAAGCGATGTTATGGCCAATAGGATGACAGCGGGAGAACTTGTCGCCTTTTACACATACTTGGGGATGTTATTTTCTCCGATTATCCGTATGGTCGTCATCAATACTTCTTATCAAGAGGCGCTGGCCGCGCTGAACCGCGTGAATGACGTCATGAATATTGATGATGAAGTATTCGAGGTTGAGCCTTCAATTAATCTGGCAAAGATAGAGGGGCGTATCGAATTTAAAGAAGTGAATTTTCATTACACGGCTGGCGATCCCATTTTAAAAGATGTCAATTTTGTTGTCGAGCCAGGAGAAACAATCGGTGTTGTGGGGGCAAGCGGGGCGGGAAAGACGACCCTCGTCAGCCTGTTATTGCGGCTCTTTGATCCTGTTGACGGGGAAATCCGCGTTGATGGAAATAATTTAAAGAATCTGGATATTAATACGTATCGTCAACAAATTGCTGTTGTCCTGCAGGATGATTTTCTTTTTAACGGAACCATTGAAGAAAATATACGGTATGGAAGAACGCGGGCGTCTCAACAAGAAATTATTCAGGCTGCCGAAATTGCCCAGGCCCACGCGTTTATTTCCGCTCTTCCTGGTGGTTACAAGACGGAAATTGGCGAACGCGGATTTAATTTTTCCTGTGGACAAAGACAGCGAATCGCGATTGCCCGGGCTGTTATTAAGGATCCTTCCATCCTTATTCTGGATGAAGCGACCTCGAGTGT
>JAGLQN010000183.1 GCA_023136835.1 Candidatus Omnitrophota bacterium
CATTGTGGCAAAAGCATCGGCGCGACATATTTTAGTGAACACGCAAGAAGAATGTGAAAATTTAAAGACCAAAATCGAAAGCGGTGAAGATTTTGCTGAAATAGCTAAGCAACACTCGCAATGTCCATCAGGCCAAAAGGGCGGGGTTTTGGGCGAATTTAGTCCGGGCCAGATGGTTAAGGAATTTGATGATGTTGTTTTCTCTGCAGAAGTCGGCAAGACTCATGGCCCCGTGCAGACGCAGTTTGGATATCACCTTATTCAAATCACAGGCCGGGAAGATTAATAGGATATCTATATTCTATGGGTGGAATAAGCGAATGATTTGAAGGCGCGGTTTTTTGCTTAAGCGATTGTTATAATTAGAGAGTTGTACTAAAATAAAGAGCGTTTCTAAAGGGATGCTGTTGGGTTTAAAAAAGGATGAATGATGGAATATAATAGACAAAACCAAAAGTTAGAAGAGGCAAAAACTAAATTCTTGGCCGGAATGTCTACTGAGATTCAGAGGGCGATGAAAGATGTTCTAAAAAATAGTGATCTTATTAAGAAAACAGGATTAAGCGTTAAACAGAGCGAATATATCGACATGATCTACTCGAACGCGCATAAACTTTCTTGGATCGTTAATGATATGTTGGATTTCTTCCGGCTGGAATTAGAGGAAGTTGATCTTCAGTCCCTCGATTTTAATATCGAGTATTTGGTCAATGATGTTTTTAGGAAAGCCGTGGATCAAAAAAAAGATAATCCGGTTGATACCTATATCGATATCGACACGGATGTTCCCCGGGATCTTGTTGGTGACCCCACCCGGTTGCGCCAGGTTTTAGTTAATCTGCTGAGCAACTCATTCAAATTTACAAAACAAGGGGAGGTCGGAATTATTATCCACAATGCGCGCCTTTCGAATTCCGATGTGGTCGACGAGGTCTTGTTGCGGGTTATTGTCAAAGACAGTGGGGAAGGCATTGCGCAGGAACAACACGAATCAGTTTTTGAATTCCATAGCCGCGAAGACCCCACAAAGTCGTGGGAATATGGTGGAACGGGTTTGGGATTGGCCATTTGTAAACTTATTGTCGAGTCGATGGGTGGCTCGATTACTATTGATTCAGCGGAGGGAAAAGGCAGCGAATTCATCATGACACTTCCCTTCAAACGAGGGCAGTCTCTGCGTGAGAAAGGAGTCTATTCTTTAACGAGAAAAGAACTTGTCGGTAAAAAAGCGATTATTGTCGACGATAATGAGATCGCCCGGAAGATCCTCAACAAATGCTGTGAAACGATGGGTATAGATGTTTTATTGATTTCAGCGTCGCCTAAGGTGGTCTTGCAAATGCTCGATGATTCTTTAATTGAAGGGGAAAGTCCTGACCTGATCCTATGCGACCTTATGATGCCAGAGATGGATGGCTATGAAATGGCGAGGACTGTTCGGGCGAATGATGGTTTTCGCGGTATTAAATTGATCGCTGTGACATCGGCCGTGCGTGTTGGAGGGGCACGGAACGCCCAAGACTGCGGTTTTAACGGGTTCTTACCCAAACCTGTTTTCTTGGATGAATTAGCTAAGGTTATTGCGATTGTTCTTGGCAGCCAGCGGGAAGGCGGGCCGATTGTCACGCGTCATATGGTTGAAGAACTCGGGATTAAGGGAACGAAGGTTTTGGTTATTGAAGGCGACGGGTCTGATCAAAAGCTCATTACAGAATGTCTCAGCGCGATGGACTGCGACGGAGAATTTGTTCCTAACGGTCAAAGGGCTATTGAGTGTCTTCAAGAAAAAATTTATAGTTTATGCTTGCTGGATTTCAATGTTTTTCAAGATGAAGGCGAGGACTTTATAAAGGTCATTAAAGAAGTCAGCCGAAATATGCCCACAGTTGCGCTTCTTACCACGGATTCAAAAAGTCACCGGTCTAAATGCTTAGACGCGGGGATAGACGATTTTGTTGTCAAGCCGGTTGATATGGTTGGCCTTAAGCGGATTGTTGCCCGTTATGCAGACAACTAACCATATCCAGCCATATTATTTTGATTTTGCGTGAATAATCCATAAAGTTAGTTAGAGATGAACGTTAAACAAACTGAGTATGTGGTCTTTGATGTCGAGACGACCGGCTTGTCGCCTCAAGGTGGAGACCGGATTGTTGAGATCGCTGCTGTACGTGTTAAAAATGGGAAGATCATTGATACATTTGAATCGTTGGTGAATCCGCAGAGGGAGCTTCCCTTTGAAGCCCAGCAGATCCATCATATTACCCAGGAAATGATTGCCGGAGCCCCGACGGCTGACGAAATTCTTCCCAGGATAATTGATTTTACCGGCGGGGCATGCCTGGTTGGCCATAATATCAAATTCGACCTGAATTTTATTTGTTTCGAGTTATCACTTATCAGGCGAAAGTTAGGGGAAGGAACGCCGGCGATCGACACTCTCAAAATGGCCAAAACATTATTACCGCATTTAACGAGTTTCCGGTTGTCCCATGTCGCTCATTCGCTTGGAGCGGCGGTTGAAGAAACCCACCGGGCTCTTCCCGACGCGAAATTAACCGCTAAAGTTATGAAACGGCTGATGGATATTGCCGCCGACCAAAATATCAATACGTTCAAGAATTTACATAAGCATTTTGGGGTTACTAAGCCAAACTTTAAGATTGAGCAGCTGAATCACGAATTTGCATTTTAAATCCCTTCCGGTAGTCCTCATTAATACAAATGAATCTTATCGTCCTTTTTGAAGATGATTTTATTGATAACGGCAAGCATGTGCGGTTATCAGGTAGACGGCATAAACATCTCCGCAATATTTGCCGGGTTTCCGTCGGGGATGAGCTATGTGTGGGGTTGTGCGATGGGGATATTGGGACCGGCCGCATAATGGTTTTAGGTGATGATGCCCTAGAAATGGACGTGACCCTTAATGCTAGCGCGCCGCCGGCGATTCCGGTGACCTTGGTGATGGCCTTGCCGCGTCCGATCATGTTAAAAAGGGTGCTGTCTACGGTCAGCAGTATGGGAGTCAAGAGCATCTTCTTATTTCACTCTCATCGTGTAGAAAAAAGTTTTTGGAAAAGCCCTGCTATCAAAGAAGAAAATTTAAGAGCGCAGCTTGTCTTAGGGCTCGAACAGGCGCGGGATACGATTTTACCAAAAGTAGAATTGCGGCCTTTGTTTAAGCCTTTCGTTGAAGATGAACTTAGGCAGATAGCGCAAAACACGCTTTCTCTCGTGGCCCATCCACAGTCTTCCAAACCTTGCCCGCGTAATGTCGGGGAGCCTGTTACGCTTGTTGTTGGCCCCGAGGGAGGCTTTATTCCTTATGAGGTCGAGAAATTGATCAGCTTGGGGTTTATCCCTGTTCATTTGGGAGAGAGGATCTTGCGCGTAGAATCGGCTGTTCCTGCGTTGCTTTCCAGGTTGTTTTAGGATCAGGATTTTGCAGCCATAAAGGACTTGCAGGGAGGTTGTCATTAACGTACAATTAAAATCAAATAAAGAGCCCCTTGAATAAAGGGTGAACCGCGTGGATTAATAGTGTTTTTTCTTACCCTCAAAGACAAATCCAATTCTTATCTTTCTGACCCTGATGTCTGTTTGATGTTAGAGTTTCAAGAGGGGAATAAAGCCTCTTTTGAAACCTTGATGCATAAATATTTCCCTCGGCTGCTCAATTTTATATACCGCTATGTCAGTAGCCGGGAGGCGGCGCAGGACCTTACACAAGAGGTTTTTATCCGTGTCTATAAAAGCGGATCTGGCTATAAGCCTCAATCGAAATTTCAAACATGGGTCTTTACCATCGCCAGAAATTTAAGCCTCAACGAATTGCGGCGCAATAAACATCGAACAGTTTCTTTGGACGCGACGTTTTCTTCAGATGACGGTGAGATGAGAAGGCAGGTCGAAGACCCGAATTCGGTCTCTCCGGATGAAGATTTGCTTCGCAGGGAAAAAGCGGTGGCGGTCAAGGCGGCTATTGATGACCTGCCGGAAAATCAGCGGGTGGCTGTTCTTTTACGCCGCTATGAGCAGTTTTCTTATGAAGAAATTGCCCGGACAATGAATATATCGCCCAAAGCGGTAAAATCCTTGTTAAGCCGGGCAAGGGAGAGCCTGAAAACTAAATTAGCACATTTGTTACCTTAATTTTTTTAGAGGAACAAAGTGCAACACTCATTTCTTCTATAGAATTATTAAGGTAAATGAGTGTGGCTGGATGGGCTAAAACAGCTAAAAATGACTAATAATCTATATATGAATACCGAAACTATTTCATTATTAACGTGTTTAAAAGCCTGGAGGTAGAAAAAAATGGATTGCCAAGGAATTAGAAAATTAATCCCGATCTATTTAGACAAAGAGTTGGAACCGCAAGAGAGCCAACAGGTTAGAGAGCATTTGTCCGGCTGCCCGGAGTGTCAGAAGGAGTTTGGGGCTTTCGAAGAATCTTGGGCTATGCTTGGCGAATTGAGCGATATTCGCCCTGAACCCGGCTTTGTGGGAAGATTTTGGACAAGGCTCGCCCTGGAACAATCCTGGAAGGAGAAGGTATTGGGGGCGGTTAGCAACGGTCTTATTAAAAGACGCTTGGTTCCGGTATTGGTAACGGCTTGTATCGTCGTGATTACAGGAAGCTTTGTTCTGCACAATTATTTCCGGATTCAGACCACAGATCAAATGTTATCCAGTTTGAGCCAGGAAGATTTGGCTATGGTTGAGAATATTGAATTGGCTGAAAATCTTGAACTTATCGAAGAAATGGATTTCTTTGAAGATCTTGACATTATTGAAAATTTGGATGCTCTGGAAACCTAGAAGATTTAATCCTTATAGAGAATTTGATGGTAAATAGTGAGAATGACGGGAGAAAGTGATGAGTAAAAAGAATATTTTCTTTTTAATGGCCTTGGAAATTGTTTTTTTCTTGTGCGTGTGTCCATTACAAATTGCGAGTGCGCACTCCAGGGAGAGTGATGGGTCTTTTAGGTTTTCCCCTCAACAGCGGATGGAAGAGGCCTACCAGAGACTGGCAAATATGACACCTGAACAAAAAGAACAATACCGCGCAAGGATGGAGAATTGGGAGGATTTAGATCCGCAGCAAAAGAAAAGGATCCGTAAACGCTTTGAGCAATATCAAGAATTGCCATCTGAAGAAAAAGAAATAATTAAACGTAATTGGAAGAAATATCATAATCTTGACGAGAATCAGCGTAAGGATATTAGTGAGAAATACGAAGAGTGGAGAAATTTATCTCCTGAAAAAAAGCAGGTGATCAGAGAGCGGCGCCAGCATTTTCGGGATCTTTCTCCTGAAGAACAGCAGCGGATCATGGAGAAGAGAAAGAAATGGAAGAATTTGGATGAGGGAAAGAAGAGTGAAATGCGCAAAAGGATGAAGGAAAAATATAAAAACCTATCACCTGAAGAACGCCAGCATCTTAAAGAAAAAAGAAGAAGAATTCGTAACTTAGATGAAGAACAAAAGCGTCAAATGCGAGAGCAACGGCAACAACTCAGGAATATTGAGCCTTAGCAATCGGGTCATATAAGAAAAACTGTCTTAACTTTAATCTGCCGTTTTCTGCTGGTTTCTCAAGCTTGGGCGCAAGAAGACGGCAATCCTCCCGGGCCTAAAGGTGGCTCTGGCGGAGGAACAAGAGGTGGTCATGCTGGATGTGGAGGACGCAGGAGATAATCTTATTATTTGATTGATTTGTCGAAGAAAAGCGCGGATCGTTATTTTTTCCGGTCTGCGCTTTTTCTTTTTGTGCTTTGACTCGTAAGACAACCCTGCGATATTAGCACGTATGGTCGGAGAAATTCTGCTTGTTCAAAGAATCCAATGCTACTGGTGGCAAGTGCTGAGCCATTTGTCTTCTCACCGGTTTAATATTGCCCTTATATTTTTTGGTATCCTTCTGCGCGTTAAGCTTTATCTTGCGAACAATTCTTTTAGGCTTGACGAAGCTTGGCTTGCGCTTGATATATCGACGAGAACATTCTCAAAAATTATCTTAGCAAAAATATTTAGCTATGATCTGCCGACTCCGCCCCCAGGATTCGTTCTTATTGAAAAAGCTTTCATAACGCTATTCGGGAACAATGAGTATGCTTTCCGGCTGTTTCCGCTGCTATGCGGGATCGCTTCCCTGTTTCTCTTTTATGAACTGTTAAAAAAATCTGTCGACCGTTTTACGGTTTCGCTCGCTTTGTTCTTTTTTGTCTGTTCCGATATTCTTATATACAATTCGAGCCAACTAAAACAATATTCAAGCGGGGTCTTCGTGGTGCTTCTTTTGTATCATTTAATGCTCCGCGTTGATTCTTTAAAGAAAATGACTATAAGCCACTCGATGGGATATGGGCTTGCCGGTGCTATAGCCATCACAATGTTGTATCCTTCGGTTTTTATTTTAGCCGGTATTGGCGTAACCCAGATTTCGAGCGCGTTTTATAAGAAAGAGTGGGAAAAATTCAGGGGATTATTGTTCTCTGCATTTCTTTGGTTTACGGTCTTCATTATCATTTACGCTGTTTATTGCTACTATATGTTCCATAACCAGATCATGCAACAAGGAACAAATCCTTATTTCGTATGGTCGTTTGAAAATGCGCAATTTTTGTTTGGATGGTTCACCCAAGTATTTCTGGTCAGGACCGTTGGGCTTGTTCCTTTTTGGATCGGGTTATATTTTATTCTTGCAGGGGCGATATTGTTAATGCGGAGAAACAAAAAAACTTTTTCGCATTGGCTTTACCTATATTTTTCATTTTTCTGGCTATTGCATTGAAGAAATATCCTGTATTGCCGAGGTTCTTTGTGGCATTCCTGCCGGGGACGTTGATTATTTCTGCTCACGGAGCAGTAAAGACAATGCAAGGCAAGAGAAAATTATTGTTCTGTTAAACGGAATTCTTCTAGTCGTACTGTTTGTTTATCCCCTTAAGACGGCAGCTTATTCTTTAATGTATTCTTACAGTAAAGAGGAGATAAAGCCGTTTATGAGGCATTTAAAACAATATCAAAGATCAGGAGACGCCCTCTTTATCAACAATTCTGCTCAATATGCCTATATTTATTATCTTAGATATTATCGTTTTACTGACAGTATTAACCCGTTCACAAAAATTGTTGATAATCCTGACTGGGATGAAAAAGGAAGAAATATTTTTATCCGAAGTGAGCATTATGATTTTGATAAAAACGGGGGATACAAAGGAGTTAAGAAAAAAGGGGATTTGCTTACGATTTCTGAAGAAACCCCAAAACCCTTCGGGGGCAATCAGCGTACGTGGATATTTTTGACGCATATTCCTGAGAATACACACGAATTTGTTCTGGAGTTATTAGACCGCGATGGTATCCAACTGAAAAAACTTAAAGAAAACGGCAGTTTTCTCTATCTATATGATTTGAGTGAAAACAGTGGTCGGTTGCCCATTTGATGGGATTTTAAGCTGTCCTATGGCGTGCGCAGGTTTTCATGGAAAAAAGGCATTATTTTTGCTAAGATAGCGGCTGCGATGAAGAGTTCTTTTTGTAAAATAAACTTACCTATTCTTTTATTGGCCGTATTCTGTTTTTATGGTTTTTCTGATATTTCTCTGAAAAGTATCGAGACAGCCATTATAAAGCAGGATTATGAACAAGCGAAAAAAGTAGCCA
>JAGLQN010000184.1 GCA_023136835.1 Candidatus Omnitrophota bacterium
GCGCAGGATATTCAGGGAGAGATCATTTCTTGCGATTCGATGCAGATTTATAAAGAAGTTAATATTGCCAGCAACAAGCCTTCAAAGGATATTGTTGATAAGATGCCGCATTATTTAGTCGATATTCTTTCTGTTGAGGAGGAATTTGATGTGGCCCGGTATAATGAAATGGCTTTAGCGGCTATAAAGGAAATTCATAGCAGAAACCATATTCCGGTTGTTGTTGGAGGCAGCGGGATGTATATGCAGATCCTTCTCGATGGAATTTTTAAAGGCGGTTTCAAGAATGCGGCCCTACGAAAAGATTTTAAAGAGCAGGCCCGGCAACACGGAAATCAGTTTCTTTATGATAAACTTAAAGAAGAGGATCACCATGCAGCAGGGAAGATCCACCCTAATGATGCGCGCAGGGTTATCCGGGCATTGGAGATCTCCAGAGAAGAAAAAATACCGATTTCGCAGTTGCAGAAGAAGCGCGAGGGGCTCTGGGGGAAATATGACATTATGCTTTTTGCCTTAAATAGGGATCGCCAGAAGCTATACGACCAAATTGATGAACGTGTTGAGAAAATGGTTGAAGAAGGGCTGGTTGAGGAAATAGAAAATTTAAACAAGGTCAAATGGAGCCTGACAGCAAAGAAGATCATTGGTGTAAAGGAGACGCGGGGGTTCTTAAAACGTGAATATAATTTAAAAGAGGCAAAGGACCTTATGAAGTTAAATACGCGGCGTTTCGCCAAACGCCAGTTGACGTGGTTTAGAAAAGAAGACCGGCTTCAGTGGATCATGATCGAAGAAGGGGATACGCCAGAGAAAATTGCTGAAATAATAATGAAGGGTATAAAGCTGGACACCAAATAGGTTGCTTATGAAGAATGTTATGATTGAAAATCGAGAAGATGCTGAGAAAGTTTTGTTGGTTATCATTAATTTCAAAAAAGGCAAGGCGCGTTGGAACGTCGATGAAGATCTTAATGAAATGAGAGAACTTATTGTGGCCTGCGGCGGGGAGGTTGTTGAACAGGTTGTATATCCTGTTGCGAAACCGACGGCGGGTTATCTTATCAGTGAAAGCAGGGTAAAGGATATCGCAGACCTTTGCCGTGCCAAAACAATCGACACGGTTATTTTTAGTCATGATCTAAAAGGGAGCCAGCAAAGGAACCTGGAGGATGTTATCAAGACTAAGATCATTGACCGTACACAGCTTATATTGGATATTTTCGCGAAACATGCTAGTAGTAAAGAAGGAAAAATGCAGGTTGAGCTGGCCCAGCTGGAGTATCTTCTCCCAAGGCTTGTTGGAAAGGGGATTGAGCTTTCCCGGTTGGGAGGCGGTATTGGAACATTAGGTCCGGGGGAAACGAAATTAGAAGTTGACCGAAGACGTATTAGTCAGCGTATTGTGAAGTTAAAAAGAAATTTAAATGAGGTTGCTTCCCAGCGCGCGCTTAAGCGGAAACAGCGTAAGAATAAAGGTGTGCCGGCTTTTTCACTGGTAGGATACACAAATGCGGGAAAATCAACATTACTCAATGCCTTAACACAGGCCGGGCAAGTTACCCGCAACGGCTTGTTTACAACCCTTGATTCTCTTTCCCGCCAGCTTGTTTTGCCGAATCACCAAAGGATCGTTCTATCCGACACGGTCGGATTCATGCATGACCTGCCGCACCATCTCATTGAAGCTTTCCATGCGACTCTTGAGGACGTGCGGGAAGCGGACATTTTACTTCATGTTATGGATGTCAGCCATCCCTATTTCCGGCATTTAAGAGAATCTGTTGAGGAGGTTTTGAAAGAATTGGAATCTTTTGATAAGGTAACGATCCTGGTCATCAATAAGATTGATAAATTAGAGGATAGAGAATGGCTTAAAGGTTTTCAAAAGGGCTTTGATCATGCGGTTTGTATTTCGGCCAAAACAGGCGAGAATATCCCAGGCCTTTTAGAGAAGATCAGCGAGATGTTATCCTCTTTGATCGTTGAAATTGATGTTGAAATTCCGATCACCAGGATGGATTTAGTGAGCTTGGCTCATGAAGAGGGCGAAGTGTATTCGGTTAAGTACTATGCCAAAACGATTAATATACGGGCGGCTGTTCCCAAATGTGTTGCCGGAAGGTTTTATAAATAATAATGCTTTATTACACTAGCAATGATAAAATGTAGGCATATAGATTGAAATAGGATGGTGTTTTCATAGAAATAATTTTTTGTTAAACGATGAAAGGAAATAAAAAACAATGGGCATGATAACAGGTTTAATTGTCTTGCTTTTTCTTTGCGCGTTCATTCTCATGAGCGTAAAATCGCCTTTTGAAAAAAAGACCAGAAAACATTTTCTTCAGGAATTAGCTGATTTTTTAGAAGGGACTCTTGAGCTGGTTGAGGGTGATTCAAGTGAGAATTCATTCCGGATCAAATTCCGGTTTAAAGGGGAAGACTTTGTTTATGAAGATCTGGAGAACCAGGGGTTTAACGACAAGGTCTACAAGGCTTTTTTAAAAGCTAAAACCCCAAACAAATTAACACTGACCTTTGCGGAAAAAAAACGTTCAACAAAGATTAAAACGGATATCTTCATTGCTTCTGAAATTTCGACGCAATATGTGAATGAACATATTCAGGTTCGAGTGCCGACATATTTAAAAGACTTGAAAGTTCTTACGAATGACCCGGTTGCGACCAATAAGATTTTTGCGGATAGTAAAACAGCTTCCATTTTTAAGAAGTTTAAGAATATTGACAGTCGCGGGTATCCCTTCCTATGTATTGGGATTGTTAATGGGGAAGTTATCTTGGAGTTTCGTTCAACAAAAGCATGCCATCCCAACATTTTTGATCTTCAAGCGGATGTTCCATCGATTGATGGTTATTTAGAGAAATTGATGGTGATCATCCGTAAGCTCAAAAATGAACTCTGATATAAAGCAAATCGATGAATAAGATCAAGTCCTTCATAATGACGTCTTTGATCGGCGGGATCATTGTTGTTCTTCCTGTGGCGATCCTTGCGGCTGTTTTTGGATGGGTCTTTAGTTTTGTCACGAATCTTATTCAGCCTTTCACCGATCTTTTAGTGGCTAAATCGGACTTGAGAGAGGTTATAGCTGATCTGTTGGTTCTTGCTATTATTTTGGCTACTTGTTTTATTATCGGAGTAGTTATTCGGACAAAGTTTGGGAAGTTTATTTATTCTAAAATAGAAGCCCATTCACTTAAAGTGGCGCCGGGTTATAACCTTATTAAGGAAACCGTTCTTCAGATCCTTGGCAATAATAAAACACCGTTTTCTTCTGTGGCCTTGGTGCAGATTTTCGGGAATGACACTCTCGTAACGGGATTTGTTACAGATGAGCATTCTGATGGCGGCTTTTCAGTTTTTGTGCCTACAGGACCGAATCCGACTTCAGGAAATATTTATCATTTAGAAGGGAAATATGTCCACCCTGTGAATGTTCCTGTAGAAGATGCTATGCGCTCCATTATCAGCTGCGGAGCCGGTTCATCACAATTGATAGAGAAAGTATAAACTGCAAATATAACCGTTTTAGACCGCTTTTGAAGTCAGTATTTCTTCCTAAA
>JAGLQN010000185.1 GCA_023136835.1 Candidatus Omnitrophota bacterium
TAAAATCTCCTTAAAATCTCTGTTGACAATAAGTATTTTTTTGTTATAATGCCAATTTAGCATTCGGACCTTAAGAGTGCTAAATTTAAGAAGAAAAGTAAGTATTTAGAACTATTAGGGATATGTTAATAGAGATAATATATGGCATCACGACGAATTAATATTCTAGCGAGAAAAGATGAGATCCTGCGTATCACGATAGATCAGTACATTGCGACTGTGGCTCCGGTAAGTTCTGCGCGTATTTCCAAGGAATGTTCTCTGGACTTAAGTTCAGCAACCGTTCGTAATATTTTAGCTGAATTGGAAGAAGAAGGTTATTTGACCCATCCGCATACTTCGGCTGGAAGAGTGCCCACTCAATCGGGTTACCGTTATTATGTTGATAACTTTGTTAATGAGATTCAGTTATTAGAAGCGGAGAAGCATCGTATTAAGGAAGAATATGAACGTGAAACTTTTGAGATGGAGACATTGCTGGAGAAGACCTCAAAAGTATTATCGGACATGACGCATTATACCAGTATTGTATCTGTTGATGGATGGGACCATAAATTATTTTGCGGCGGGACAAGTTTTATTATGGGATATCCCGACTATCAGGATGTGAACAGGGATATTAGGAAGATTAAGAACATCTTAGCTGCGCTGGATGAAAAAGAAAGGCTGTTGGAAGTTATTAACCGTGATCTGGCAAAAAGGATTGATATTTTAATCGGCCGTGAAATGGAATGCTCGGATATTGATGGCTGTTCGTTGGTTGTTTCAAAGTATAAATTTAATCAAGGTCTAAGCGGACGCATTGCCATTCTAGGGCCGATCCGGATGGATTACAACAGGGTCATTTCAACTTTGGATTATTTTTCGGATCTCATAGGAGAAATACTGTAAAGGGCGTGATGAATAAGAATGTCGAGACAGAGAAAAAGGACCAGCAAAAGGCCCGGCCCAAGAAGGCAGATAAGCCTCTTAAAGAAAAGATGATCAAGATCAAAGAGTCGGAACATGCCAAGCTTATCGAGGAGGCGGCGAAATACAAGGAGCAGTATATCCGTTTATATGCGGAATTTGAAAATGCCCGTAAACGTATGGATCGTGAAAAACAGGAATTTGTAAAGTTCGCGAATGAGGGGCTTATTACGGAATTCTTGGGGATCCTTGATAATCTCGAGCGTTCGGTTGAGTCGGCAAAAGAAAAACACCAGGATTATACGGCATTTTTAAAGGGAATCGAAATGGTCATGGCCCATGTCCACGAGATGCTTAAAAACAATGGTGTTGTGCCGATTGAGGCGCAAGGAAAGATGTTCGATCCCCATTGTCATGAGGTTTTGATGCAGGAGGAAATCGAAGAGATGGATGATGGTATGGTCATGGAAGAATTTCAAAAAGGATATCGTTTCGGTGAAAGGATTATCCGCACGGCAAAAGTAAAAGTTGCGCGGAAAAAATAAGAAAATTTTTAAAATTGTAAGGGCACGGCATGCCGTGCTTCTACAGGATTTTTATTTTAAAGGCCGTACCCATTCTGTTAAGCGGTGGGGTACGAGCCTCGTCATTTTACCTTAATGGTTAATGATGAAAATGACGGGAGGAATATAATGGCAAAAGCAATAGGAATTGATTTAGGAACATCCAACTCGGCGGCAGCCGTGATGGAGGGGGGCCGCCCGGCGATTATCCCGTCGGCGGAAGGGGCTGGTGTCGCTTCAGGAAAGGCCTTTCCATCATTCGTCGCTTTTACGAAAGACGGGCAGCGATTAGTCGGGGAGCCGGCAAGACGGCAAGCGCCGATCAACTCGGAAGGGACTGTTTATGCGGCGAAACGTAAAATGGGGACTGATTATAAATTTAAAACAGGCGGTAAGGAATTTACACCGCAGCAAATTAGTGCTTTTATTCTTCAAAA
>JAGLQN010000186.1 GCA_023136835.1 Candidatus Omnitrophota bacterium
ATCGAGAAGATGGTCAAGGAAGCGGAAAAATACGCGCAAGAGGACAAGAAGCAGAAAGAAAAAGTCGAGATGACCAATCAGGCGAATGCGCTTGTCTATTCAACGGAGAAATCGGTCAAAGATTATGGCGACCAAATCTCGGATGAGGATAAGTCGAATATTGAAAAAGAATTGAACAATCTTAAAGAAGCGATCAAATCGGGCGATGCGGATAAGATCAAGCAGGGAACCGAGTCGCTTCAAAAGGCAAGCCATAAATTGGCCGAAGAAGTTTATAAAGCGACGGCCGCGCAGCAAGCAGCGGGACAAGGTTCGGAAGCGGGCGGCGCACAGCAGACGAATGACGGCGCTCAGGGGCAAGGCCAGCAAGGCGGAGGCCAAACAGCGACCGATACAAAAAAAGAAGATATTATCGACGCTGATTTTAAGGCGGAAGATGATAATAAATAAAGGATACGCGAGGGATATAGGATACACAAACACATCTTTAGTCCCTCGCTTTCTATTCTAAAAGCGCTCAGATGAAAAAAGATTATTACGAGGTCTTAGGTGTCAAAAAGGACGCAACAGTAGCACAGATCAAGAAAGCCTACAGGTCCATGGCGCTAAAATACCATCCGGACCGTGTCGCCGAAGATAAAAAGGCTGAATCTTCCGAGCGGTTCAAAGAAATATCCGAGGCGTACGGGGTTCTCTCAGATGCAAAGAAACGGGGATTGTACGATCAGTACGGGCATGCCGGTATCGACCAGAATTATACAGCTGATGATATTTTTAGGGGCGCCGATTTTAGTAGCATTTTCGGTGAGAGCGGGTTAGGGGATATTTTCAGCCAGTTTTTTGGCGGCGGCGGAGGTGGTTTCGATATTTTTGGCGGCGGGGGATCTCGACGTCGCGTTCAACGTGGCCGGGATATTCAATATGAAGTCGAGATCACTTTAAGCGAGGCGAGCGCGGGGATCAGAAAAAAGGTCAAGATCCCGCGTAATGAGCATTGTACCGAGTGCGATGGAAGCGGTGCAAAATCAGCCACAGCTCTGAAGAAGTGTGATACTTGCGGCGGGCGCGGGCAAGTTGTTATGTCGAGCGGTTTCTTTTCCATGCAGCAAGCGTGTTCTGCGTGCGGCGGACAAGGACAGATGATTACCGAATATTGCCCCAAGTGCCAAGGCAAAGGGGTCAATCGTGTGACCCGGACCATCGACGTGAATATTCCTCCAGGAGTTGATAATAGTTCACGTTTGCGCGTTAGCGGAGAAGGTGAGGTCGGCAAAGCGGGGCCGGGCGATCTTTATCTCTATATTCATGTGCTGTCTCATGATGTTTTTCAGAGAGACGGCAATGATCTTTATATGCAGCTGCCTTTAAGTTTTGTAACAGCGGCTCTGGGTGGGGAAGTTTCCGTTGCGACGATCGATGGCAGCGTTGAGATGAAAATCCCTTCAGGGACACAAAGCGGAAAAGTTTTCCGCCTGAAAAGCAAAGGGATGCCGAGTTTGCGCGGAGGGTATAGAGGCGAACAATATGTCAAGGTCATGCTGCAGGTCCCTAAAAGATTGACAGCGGAACAAAAGAATTTGTTGGAACGGTTTGCGGAAATTAGCGGAGAAAAGGTGTCTTTGTCAGGTGATTCATTAAAGGAAAAAATAAAAAAAGTATTTAAATAAAACTCGAGGATGTTTTTATGCCGACATATCAATATGAATGTGATGCTTGTGGTTACAGTTTTGATATCTTGCAGTCGATGCTGGATAAGAAGTTGAAGAAATGCCCCCAATGCGGGCAAACCACACTTCATCGTCTTATTGGAGCGGGGAGCGGGATTATTTTTAAGGGCAGCGGATTTTACGAAACTGATTACAAGAAAAAGGAATTATCGGAAAGAACATCAGGCCAAAGATCTTCGGGAACAGAAGGGGTCAAGCCGGAAGCAGAAAAATGTCCGTTGTCGGATAAAACAGGATGTAAAGGATGCAGGGAAGAATCTGGACAGGCTACATAATGGAAAGTTGGAATTGGTCGAAATTTCAAAGATTTTGGTTTCCTGTTATTTTTTACTCTGGTATCATTTTCTATGCGTCTTCTGTGCCTAATGTGAAGACCCCGTGGCAGGAAATTCAATTTGATAAGTTCCTGCATATTTTAGCGTATTTGCCCTTTGGTTTTCTTTTAGCCCGGGGAATGTGTAATACAAGAGGTTCTGTTTCGAGGGGAATGCTTTTAGGGACCGTTCTTTTGGTTTCATTTTTGTATGGGGTCAGTGATGAGGTTCACCAATCGTTTGTTCCAGGCAGGGATGCCGGTATGATTGATGTTATAGCAGACATTATTGGAGGCGTGATTGGAGGATCAATATACCTGTTATTTTTGCGATATATTAAGAGCGAATGATTTAGGAACATATCATGGCTAATATTAAACCTTTTAAAGCTGTTTACTATAATTCGAAAAAAGTTAAAAACGTGTCAAAAGTGGTATCACCGCCTTACGATGTCATTTCTCCTGAGGAACAGGATGAATTGCATGAGCTAAGCCCTTATAATTTTACCCATATTGATTTCGGTAAAGATGCGCCGAATGACGATAAGGCCAATAATAAGTATACGCGCGCCAAGAAAATCTATGCGCAGTGGCTAAAAAAAGGTATCCTGCTTCAGGATGAAAAACCCTGCATCTATTTTTACAAGCAGGATTACAAAATTATGGGACAGAAGCATAGCCGAATGGGATTTATTTCTTTAATGGAACTCGAAAACGAGGAGGAGACCAAGGTCTATCCGCATGAAAACACTCATTCGAAAGCCATTGATGACCGTCTAAGATTATGTGAAAGTCTCAAGTCCCATTTAAGTTCTATTTTTGTTTGTTATTCTGATAGGCATCGTAAAATAGGAAAGATCTTTAACAAGAACGTATTGGTAACCCAGCCGATGATCGATGTTGAAGATAACGATAAAGTTCACCACAAACTTTGGCGGCTCGACAATCCTGGGCTTATCAAAGAGATCAATGACTCATTATCCGGGCAGCATTTATTTATTGCAGACGGGCATCACCGCTATAAGGTGGCTACAGAATACCGGGCTAAACGCTTAAGCCGGATAACCAATTCGACCGGTCAAGAACCATTTAATTATGTCATGACCTATTTTACCAATATGGACTCCAGAGATCTGCAGATCTTTCCGATGCACAGGATCGTCAAGGGGCTGCCGGACAACCTGGATTTCTTAGAAGAGTTCTTTAGAATCGATAAGATCAAAAAGAAAGAAGAGTTTCTTATTCTCCTGGCCCGGGCCGGGCGTAATGAGCATGCTTTTGGGCTCTATACCCGTGAAGGCATCAAGCTATTGCGCCTAAAAAATAGGCTGCTGATCGAGAAGTTCGTGAAAGAAGGCTCAAAGGAATATAAAAGCCTCGATGCTGCCATTTTAAAGTCTTTTGTGTTTGACCGTGTTGGGATCAAGTCCGATGACATTCTTTATACAAAGAACATAAACGAAGTAACAGAAAGGGTGAATGAATTCCGCGTTGATGCGGGATTCATTATGAACCCTGTTAAGATCACTCAGTTAAGAGCGATCGCGCTTAATGGCGAGAGGATGCCTCCTAAGACGACCTATTTCTACCCGAAAGTTTTATCCGGGTTAACCGTTTATAAAATGGGTTAAACGGGGCGCCTCGATGCCCCGGTTTTAAAACCGCATCCTTGGAATTCTATTATGGCTTTGTTCGGCAGGAAAAAATACACGCTTGTTAAGGTCAAGAAAAAAGATATTCCCGCCGGGTTATGGAGCAAGTGCCCTGAGTGCGAAGCGCCTACCTACAAAAAAGAATTACTCAATAATTTCAATGTTTGTCCTAAATGCGGGTTTCATCTTTCTTTGATCGCGCAGCGACGCATCGATCTTTTTATCGATAAGGACACTTTTAAGGAAAGAGATGCGGGCCTGATGTCGTCAGATCCTCTAAAGTTTAAGGGTCCTAAGACATATCGAGAAAAACTAAAAAAGGATCAAAAGCGAACAGGTCTGAAAGACGCTGTTGTTACCGGGAGCGGAGAACTTAATGGCAAGCCGATCGTTATTGCGGTCACGGATTCCAGGTTTATTATGGGATCGATGGGTTCGGTTGTCGGTGAGAAGGTTACGCGCGCCGTTGAATATGCCACCGAGAATAAACTGCCGATCGTGATCATTTCAGGATCCGGCGGCGGAGCAAGAATGTATGAAGGCGTTTTTTCCTTGATGCAGATGGCCAAGACATGCGCGGTATTAGCGAGACATAATGAAGCAGGGCTTCTTCATATATCGGTGTTGACAAATCCGACGATGGCCGGAGTCATGGCCTCCTTTGCGGGAATTGGTGATGTGATCATTGCTGAACCGAAGGCGCTTATTGGGTTTACAGGCCCGAGAGTTATCGAGCAGACTATCCGTCAGAAATTACCAGAGGGTTTTCAAAAATCCGAATTCCTGCTTGCTCATGGATTGATCGACATGATCATTGAACGCAAAAATCTGAAAGAAACCATTGATCAGATTATCAATTATTCGGGTTATGGGCCTGCGGCTTTGTGATTTGAAAATAATTTCATTGTATTCT
>JAGLQN010000187.1 GCA_023136835.1 Candidatus Omnitrophota bacterium
GCGCTACTTATGGTTATGATGCCGTATGCAGACAGCAAACAAAACCACCTCCTGTGGATTGCGATTATACGTGTCAGTGTGAGTGCTGTCCTGTCACTCTTCCTGGCGTTATGACTGAGCCTGATCTGTTAAACCCAAGAGAGGGAGAAAAGGACTTCCTATGTGAGACCTATACAAAGGTTTGTCGTGGCGAACAGAGTTCCGCCCGGGTAGATATCGATTCCCAGCCGGTCAAAACGCCTTTCAAGCCCTTTAACTCAGCCTTTGCGTTTTATACGACGACTGAAACTTGCAATCAGGGTACTGATTTAGCATGTTGCTGCTATGACGCCTCGACATGCATTGCCTGGTATTCTGGGACCGAGGAACCTATTTATGACAAATGGGGAGAGATCACAGGTTATTCCACAGCCTGCAAAAGATATCTTTATAAATCTCTAGGCGACGGATATAATTACACATACACAAATAGCTGGACATGTAAAAATCTTCCAAATAGCTACAGATGCGCTCCCGCTTATACTGAGCTGCCAAGGGACCCGGGAGACCCAGATATAAAGTGCTACTACTATACAGCAGATTTTCAAAGGCGGTGTAACTCATACTATTCCGATCCTCTGTTAGGGCCATTTGGATCTTGCAGGATTAAAGTAACCGACCCGGTCCAACCGCCTTGTCCTGATTGTGCCGTTTTTTGTGCCGCTGAAATTGCCGCCGGCACTATCGTTTGTCCATAAGCCACCTTTAAAAAAGGGACAGAGTCTTGGCTCTGTCCCTTTTTTATTGTCGTGAAAAAACCATGGATGTATGCTCTTGCCTACCTGCAGGGATGAAGCGTTTTTGAGGTCATTTTCATTCTGAATCCCTAATCGTGAAACAAGGGGGGATAAAGAATCTCGGCAGTCTAGATCCTTCACACCCCATCGTAAAACAAAGGGGTGTGAAGGATTACGAGGAAGACCGAGGACAAGCGCGTTATATGTGCGGCACCAAATCAAGAAGGGTGAATCAGTAAAACAAACTCGCCCCGCGGTTTCTTGTTCGAGAAATGATCGATCAATTCACTGGGTGTCCCGCCCTTGACCTCTTCAAACTTCTTTGTCAGTTCCCGCGCGCAGACGACATAAGGATCTTTGAAAATCTCATCCATATCCTTAAGGGCTTTAACGACGCGGTGAGGTGATTCATAAAAGATGACCGTCCTATCCTCTCCTTTAAACTTTTCCAATTTCTTCCGCCGGGCCGCGGATTTCACGGGGAGGAATCCTTCGTAAACAAAATTGTGGCAGGACAGGCCTGAAAGAGATAATGCCGCGATCAAAGCGGTCGCTCCGGGAATAACCGTCATCGGAATATTACGGTCTTTCCCAAGGCGGATAAGATGATAGCCGGGGTCACTTATCCCGGGGGTCCCCGCGTCAGTCACAAGCGCGATCTCTTTGCCCTCACCAAGAAGGCCCATAAGATACTCGGCCTTCTTGATCTTGTTATGTTCAAAATAGCTGGTCAGCGGTGTTTTGATATTATAGTGGTTACATAAAATACGCGTGTGACGGGTATCTTCGGCAGCAATCAGATCAACATTTTTTAGCGTTTCAACAGCGCGGTACGTAATGTCTTTAAGATTGCCGATGGGCGTGGAGACGATGTAGAGCATAATGTTCCAATTGACTTTATTCCTATCTGGTAAAAACACACTAAAACTCGCGTCATTCTTAGACGAGGCGATAGCATCGTCGAAGAATCTAATAAGAGATCCTTCCCTTCGTTCAGGATGACAAAAATTAGAGAAAATTACAGTACTGTAAGTTGTCGCGTTGTAATAGACAGAATTGAATTGACCTGTGGCCCGCGTCCCGTATCAGGTCACGGGCGATGATCATATTATTCAACAGTAACCGACTTCGCCAGATTCCTCGGCTGGTCGACATCACAGCCCAATTGCACCGAGATATAATAGGCGATCAATTGCAGCGGAAGCGCGACAAGAAGCGGCGTTAAGAGATCATTCGTCGGAGGGATATAAATAACATGGTTGGCGTGCGTTTTGATCTTCATATCTCCCCGGGTCGCGATCGCGATGATCTTGCCCTTGCGCGCGCG
>JAGLQN010000188.1 GCA_023136835.1 Candidatus Omnitrophota bacterium
ATTTCCTGCATGTTAGAAACCATTTTTTCATAAACTTTAGATTGCGGCGCGATGCAGACAACCGCCCGGTATTCGTCGATCAAAGCAATGGGCCCGTGCTTCATTTCACCGGCGGCATATCCTTCCGCCGGGATGTAAGAGATCTCTTTTAATTTCAGCGCCCCCTCCATTGCCGACGGATAGTTAATGTTCCTCCCTAAAAAGAGGAAACACCCGAAATGCGAATTTCTTTTCGCGATCCTGGCGATATTGGATTTATTCCGGAGAATATCCTTATAAAGCGCGGGAATCTTCTTAAGGTCCCTGATAATTTTTCGCCGCGCCCTTTCGCTGATCACTCTCTTAAAAGCGCTCATCTTTAACGCCAGAAAATACAACATCGCGATTTGCGCTATATAGGCTTTTGTCGAAGCAACCCCGATCTCAGGGCCCGCGCGCGTGTAAAGGACCCCGTCGGATTCTCTGACCAGCGACGAACCGACAACATTGCAAATGGAAACGACTTTTGCCCCCTTGGCCTTAGCCTCGCGGACCGCGGCTAACGTATCAGCCGTCTCGCCGGATTGGCTGATAGCAATGATCAATGTTTTTTTATCGACAATAGGATCGCGGTAACGGAATTCGCTCGCCGCGTCGACGCTGACGGAAATGCCGGTTAATTTCTCAATAATATATTTCCCGACAAGACCAGCGTGATAGGCTGTTCCGCAGGCAATCGCGGTAATATTCTTAACAGATTTTAATTGTTTTTCGCTTAAGCCCAGACCCTCAAGGATAACCTTGTTTCCCTTTAGGCGCGTTTTGATCATCTGCTCCAACACGCCAGGCTGCTCGTGAATTTCTTTGAGCATAAAATGCGCGAACCCTTGCTTCTCAACGGCATCAACTTTAAATGTCACCTGATCGACCTTAGGCTTCAGCGCCTTTCCCTCGAAACTAAGAACGCGCACACCGTCCTTTTTCAGAACAGCCAGCTGTCTATCCTTAAGATAAATGATCTTTTTCGTATGGTTTAAAATGGCGGGAACATCCGAGGCGATAAAGTTTTCGCCTTTCCCTACACCAATGATCAGCGGGGAGCCTACGCGTGCCGCGATGAGAGTGTCTGGATGCTCCGATGAGATCACCCCTAAAGCGAAAGCTCCTTCTAACTGCCGGATCGCGCCTTGGACCGCCTCCAGCAAGTTCCCCTTATAACCGCTCTCAATAAGATGCGCGATGATCTCGGTATCCGTATCTGATTTGATCTTATGCCCCTTTTTACGGAGGGCTTCCCGCAACTTCTCGTAATTTTCTATGATCCCATTATGAACGATAAGGATCTTGCCTGAACAATCCGCGTGCGGATGGGCGTTTACGCGGTTAGGAGCGCCGTGCGTTGCCCAACGGGTGTGCGAGATCCCAAGGGAACTTTTTGGAAGAGGCCGCGTTTTTATGAGGTTTTGGAGATTCTGGATCTTTCCATGGGTCTTGCGGACGATCACTTTTGCATGACGTGAAGGCAATCCCCCATTGCCGCAGGATGGAATAATACCGACACCGCTTGAATCATAACCGCGGTATTCAAGTTTCTTCAATCCGCCGATCAGAATCGGGACAGCTTGTTGATCTCCAATATAACCGATAATTCCGCACATAATGAGTTTGAAGATTATTTCTTCTTGGGCTTTTCCACTGAACGGACGTTGATATACGTTACGGCTTTCTTGTAGTTTCCTTTTTTTCGTGTAAAGTAAACTTCTCCGTCGCAACCAGCCGTCAAATGCGTTCTTCCCGTTACATTGAGGCCCGGTTTCCATCGGTCCCCCTGTCGGGTCAACATTGTTCCGCATTTGACTTTTTGTCCGCCGGAGACCTTCACTCCCCGTGTTTCTTTATAATATTTTGTTGTTAATCCGCCGACTCGTACCATCTTCTCTCCTCCTTAAAACAATCTTTATTTCTTTTCGCTTAAAATTTGATCGATCTCCTTTTTTAAACTATTAAAATCCCGCGCCCTGGTTTTACGTCCGTTAATATAAAAAGTCGGGGTCCCGCGGACATTGACTTTCTGCGCCAGGCTCAAATCAGCCTGAATGTATTTCTCCCACTTTGCATCTTTTTTGGCATAGTCATCCTTAAATTTCTCAACATCAAGACCTAGATCCTTTGCAAACTCTTCATATTTCGTTTCACCTAAAGATCTCCCGTTCTCCAGTAAAACGTCCACCATTTCCCAATACTTGCCTTGCTCGGAAGCGGCAAAAGCAGCTTTCGCGGCCGACTTAGCCTCTTGGTGAAAAGATAAAGGGAAATTCTTCAATACGTAATTGACATCTTTAGGATAGGCCTTTAGCGCTTCAAGGATCGGCGGCTGAAACCGGGCGCAAAACGGACACTGAAAATCAACAAATTCAACGATCGTCACAGAAGCATCTTTATTGCCTTTAACCGGTGAATGGGCCAAAGGAATATCATAGACTTTTGTAAGATCCTCAGGCGGCGGGCCTTGACGGGCGCCAGCATTACCTCCCGCCAGCTTGCCACCCTCTTGCAGGGTTTTTAATTGAGTTTCCAGGACTATAATCCGGTTCTCTAATTTCTGCAGTCTTTGCGTATCCCTGGAATCTCCTGTTCCCACAACACCCGCTCCACTCTCTATTTTGTTTTCCATTCTCGTTTGAGCCTGAAGAACTTTCTGCTGTCTCTGAAGGATTTCACGTAACAAGGGTTCTCTTGCCTGCTCTTTAACAACAGCAACGCCCGCAAGAACCCCGATAATAACTACGAGGACCAATGTAAAGATTTTCTTTTGCATTCGTATCCTTTCTTTCTAATCTTAATATTAGATAAAATTCAGTTAAGAGAATATCACGATTCCCACTAAATTGCTATAAGAAAATGCCACGATCCGGTTTTCAAGATGAAAGGGGACAGACCCATGGCTCTTCAGGTACAGGTATAAATGGTGACAGCCACCAATTAATTGATCAAACATTTGTTTGCTGCGTAAATTAATTGGTGGCTGTCACCATTTATACCCAATTAACTACAGAGAGATTCCGCCATAGTAGGAAACAACATGCTTAACATCTTCCCATCGTTTCGGACAGCCAAAAACGCCGATAATCAGCGTGCTCCCCCCTTTTTGCATTGTCCCCACAAAACAGGCTCTAGCCGCCCGGGTATAGCCGGTTTTGCCGTAAATCTTTTTCTTCCAATTCATAAACAAGATCTTGTTGTGACTTTTTAGCTTGATCTTCCGGCCGGCTTTAGAGGTAATCGTCTTATATTTATGCTTTATCGCTTCCCGGAAAACCCGGTGCCGCAGGGCTTTGCGGAATATCAGGTACATATCATAAGCTGTTGTATACTGGGCGGCTTTAGATGGCAGCCCGTTGGAATTGGAAAACTTTGTATGCTTCGCCCCGATCTTCTTGGCCTTCGCGTTCATCAGCTGGACAAACTTCCAATGCGATCCGGCAACCGCCTCGGCAAGAACAATACTGGCATCATTGGCCGACTTGATCAATATCGCGTAAAGAAGATCCCTTACTTTATATTTTTCGCCGGGTTTGAGATAGAGCTTGGTGGGTTGGGCCTTGGTCGCTTTGCTGCTAACCGTCACATAATCATCCAGATTAAGCCGGTCAAGGACAACTAAGGCGGTCATGACTTTTGCCGTGCTTGCCGGAAGGACCCGGTCGTGAACCCCTTTCCCGTAAAGACGTTTTACTTTTGTGCTATCCGAAAAAATAACAGATTCGCACGTAACCTTGTGTTTTTTTGCGGCAAAAGAAGAAAGGTCGGGAATAACGACAAATAGGACGCACGCAATAAAGGTTAGATGAATTTTCTTGAGTTTCATTTAGTTCGTACTTTTAGCAGCCTCATAGACCAATACCAAAGCCTTCGCAATTCCGGGAGTGGGAAAGAAATTCTGCCCTTCGGCCCTCGCAATGCGCCATGCCCCCTGTCTTTTAATAATGGCAATCCAGAAATGCTGCGTAAGATGTTCCTCGGCAACAAGAGCATGGATCATAATTCTTTGCTTATCCCTATCGAAAACCTTATCTTTAAAGATGACGGAAATCTTTCCTTTTTCATCGCTTAACTCAAGACAGTCGGCATCAAATTTCTTTAACGTGTAGCTCTTCAAAGCAATATCCTCTTTAACCGGAACACGGATGTGTCTTTTCTTAAAAAGATCCAACTTGAAAAATTCTTCTTGTCCTTCATCTCTCCATTTACGCTCGAACTTTGTATCGTATTGAGGGTGAGTCGTCGCTGTCTCAACAAGAAAACCGGCCCCTTTGGCTTGGTCTAGAACCCATTCCAAATACGGGTAAAAATCGGTAACGATCTTGATTTTTCCGCCTTTTTTCAGGCGGTTATTGAGAAGCCGCAAGAAATCATTACTGAAAAGCCTGTGCTTGATATGTCCTTTTTTTGGCCACGGGCAGGGAAAGAGACAATAAACCGTGTCAATATTTTTGGAAGCAAAAAGCCGTTCAAAAACAACGCGCGCGTCAGCTCTTAAGATCCGGATGTTGTTGAATATCCCCGGCGTCGAGGATTGCCTTGTTGTCATAACACGCAGCGTTTTGCAAATACGCTCCCAATGCTGCTCGATGCCGATAAAGTTTCTATCCGGTGATTCTTCCGCCATGCGCATGAGAACCTTTCCCATCCCGAAGCCGATCTCTACATCTGTCGGCGCACAACGGTTAAACTGCTTGTCCCAATGAACCGGTCTCCTCAAATCATATGGCGAAACAAGTGAGGTGAAAGAACAATTCTTTGATTTCATGCTTTATTTTTTTCTGTCTTTAAGTTCGAACAGGAAGCTTCGTCCCTTACCGATCAGCCGGCCCTCTTCAAAGACAAGCGGGGTCAGTTCATCATCCGTGATGATCCCGTCAGCTTTTCTGATATGCGTAAAATAACAGACAACCCTGTATCGCGCTTCGCTCCCTTCTATAATTTCCTCATAATAGGGGCTTTTAACGAGGACATCTTCGTAGGCCCCCTCTGAAGCATCGCTTGTTTTATAGCCGATATTGACCGTATCCCCCATGATGCCGGCAACCTCACCGTACGTCATGCCAAGCTGCACTTTTTCGATATTCGTTAATGCGATGGACAGCCCCTCCCATTTTTGGGAGGAAAATTTCGGGCCGGACGTCATGGCAACGCATCCGGTGAAAAAAAGACATAGAAGCCATAGGGTTTTTCTAGACATGTCTTATCTGGTCCATAGCATTAAAAACAAAACAGCAACCGCGACACGGTAAATACCAAAGACAATAAAATTATGGTTCTTAATAAAATAAAGCAAAAACTTGATGATGATGATCGCGATGAAAAACGCGACAAGAAAACCGATGGTCAAAAGGCCGATTTGATCGGCAGAAAAAGATGCCGCGTTTTTTACGATATCCAGCCCTGCCGCCGCTGCCATCGTCGGCACCGCTAATAAAAAAGAAAATTCTACGATCGTTTTGCGCCTTAGCCCCAAAGACAGGCCCCCGATAATTGTCGCGGCAGACCTCGAGACCCCGGGGACCATCGCAAAGGACTGAAAGATCCCTATTAAAACAGCCTGCTTATAACTAAGCGCGCTTATATCTTCAAGAGAGTCTTTCCTTTCCCTGTAAAAAAGCTCAAAAACAATAAGGATAACCCCGCCTATAAGTAGGGACCAGACGACGACAAGTTCGCTTCCCATAAGAACGTGTTTAATGGCTTTATAAAAAATAAGCCCTATGACCGCCGTCGGGATAAAGGCGGCTATAACACGCTTGAGAACCTCCTTTTCAAGAATAAGAGACCTCCAGTACAGCAGAACAACGGCCAGGATCGCCCCGAGCTGAATGGCTATTTCAAAACTTGAAAGAAAACTGCTCTGCGCAATGTTTAAAAGACGGGATGTGAGGATCAAATGCCCTGTCGATGAGATGGGAAGGAATTCTGTAATACCCTCCACAATACCCATAAGTATTGTTTGCCACAAGTTCACGCGCTATTCCTTTTCTAGACGGTCAAACTTAGGGAAACTTAGGGGACAGGTGATTAAGCACTTGTCCCCTATTATATTAATGATTTTTACGATCTATACAAGACTTACTTAACCCCGAATTTCTTGAGAGTATTCATCATGAGGCACCAATTCGTGAACGCCGACTGCAGAAGATTAAGCCCGATAAAAACCGTAAACCAAATCCACGCAGGATGAACGCGGTAGGCCAGTAATAGACTGATCAAAATCATTGCCCCCGCGACACCTCTTAATACTCTTTCCATGGCCGCCTCCTCTTTTTTATCTGAAATACCTCCAAACGGACCCCGGGGGCCTGTTTGGATTAGAAGCTATAGCGTATTCTTATATAAACGTTCTTATTTTTTTTCATTTGCCCGAACTCGGTTTGATCATCTTCCCCCCACGGGAAATTTCCTCCCAGCGTTATTTTCCACTGGTCGTTGAGATCATAGCTGACCGCAGGCCTTACATACCCATCGTCATCACTGGGCGAATAGAAATTGAACAAAGACACCCTAACTGTCTGATTCGCAAACAGCTTCACTACGCTCTGGGTCAATAAATGCCGCGATTCATCAAAGATCAAATCGGCAGGAAGAAGACTCGACAAATAATTGTCATAATCCAAACGCTGTTCGTAAAGATACTGCGTGCCGGCCTTGAGGTCGTTGCCGAAATCTTTTGTATAGCCGCCCATAACTTTTATCATTGAGTTTTCGATCAAGCGATTATCCCCGTCAGAATCCTGCCGGCTGTTATAATACCCGAACTCGACATTTCCGATCCCATCGGCAAACGGACCGCGCAGGCTAAAGCCATAAACATCAAGCCTGCGGTAAAAAAGCCGCCTGGCCGCCTCGTTCCTGTAACTGGTAGGGTTTTTGTCAAAACCATTGAAATAGTACACGGCAAGCTCGTTGCTCCCCAGGCCCCGGTAATATCTCAACGCGTATTCATTATTGGATAAACGCGGCGCCGGTTCATAAAGGTCACGGTCGGAATTGATCCCGGCGATCCCACCTTGAAAACTGTCATAGAACGACAGCCGGTCCCCTTTAACTGTTGTATTCGGTTCAAAAGCGGCAATAACAAGATCGACATTCCCCAGCGACGGATAAAACGACATCTTTAGCGCGTCGGAAGGCTTTTTCAAATATTCATCATCCCGCCCGATGAAGAAGGAACGGTAATCTTTCGGGAACATATCGTTAATAAAAAGATAATCCCCCGTTCCCCACGTCAGGATCTGCCGGCCGGCTTTCATGTCCATGAAATCAAAAGGCGTCAAAGAAAGATTCATTTCCCGCAGGTCAAAACCCGTTTTACCGTCAAAGTATTCATCGACGGTGAAATCCCCCTTGAAGTTCAGCGAAGCGCCCTTGTCGGAAAGGTAATTCTCTCCTTCAAAATAATAGGAAGACTTTAGCTGCAGGCGTTGTTCAAGAAGGTTATAACTATCCTTCTTTGTGTTATCGTCGCTGACCTTCGCCCCGAAATCGAACTCAAAGAATCCGCCGATATCCGGCATGGACGCGTAGCCGGGGCCACCTAATACCGTCAGAACCATTCCGGTTAAAACAAATATACGTATTTGAGCCGTTATTTGACCCATTTCACTGGCGCCTTCCTTAAGTAACGTTCAGTAAATAGCGCCTCTGTCAAACCAACCCCATAACGAATATTCGTAAAGTCCATTGTTGTTTGACCGCCTCTCTCCAGATCGATAGCAACAGATTTAATCGTCGTCGAATAGCCGTCAATCTCCTCAACCTCCAAGGCTTCGATCGTCCGAATCAATTCATCCGCGTTGTTATAGTATTGAGCTTTCATCGGAATAAAATTTGTTTTGTCAATCCAAACAAAATAGTATTCAAACTCGATACCTTTTTCCTCTTTGGGGATATTTTTGATCTTATAGTATTTCTCATCTGTCCCAATAAGCTCATGAGTGTCCGCCTCAATCCCCCGGCCGGAAACATCTTCATAGACAAAATGTGATCCGACAAAACTCGAGCGCTTATCGCTGGCCGCAACGCGCCGCACAAGGTCCAACGCCGGCAAATAAAGCCAACGGTCATCGTCAGATTCCAAATGCTTCCAAACCATAAAAACCATTTTAGAAACATCGGCCGGCTTCTTAAAATACACGTAGAATTTTTGCTTGCCGCCATCCTCTAGGGTAAGGCGCAGAATCCTGAATTCCCGGATCCGCTCCCGCCCCTGGGAATCCTTGATCGACATAGTGACATCCGAAATACCGTCAGCTCCCCTATAATACGCGGCAATATTAGCTTTCTCGACGATTTGCTCGACATTTAACTCTTCCGCAAAAGCAACGTTAAGACAGCCAAACATCATAAATACGATAAGAATAATTATCTTTGTTTTCATTTTCCGTCCTTTCCTGTTAAGTAAAACTCTACAATGTGTCGACCACATCCTCTTCCTTATTGGGTTCCGATCCCGACACTTTGGTCGGGACGCCGATTTCCAACAAAATCGTTTGGAAAATATCGGCACACTCCTTTTCGGAAGTCGGAACTCCGACCCAGACCCAACATTCGCTATCTCTCAGTTGGAATCCCGACTGAGTGTTAATGAGTGTCTTGTCTGGTGTCGGAGCAAAATTTTCTATCAGACGCATAATGACATGCAACAGCCGCTAAGACAATAACAGCAATTGTTATAAACACCGTGACCGGCCATTTCAACGGCGTGTATCCAAGTAAAGCATAGGCGACGGCAACAGCGACAGACAAGGACACAAGAATACATTGCCCATAATGGCAACTTATACCTTTTTGTGCCTGAGTGAAAATAATTCCCGGATTTGCCGAGATAATTGCCGGCAGAATGATCAGCGTGGCAAAACTAGATACAGCCATAATACTGAACATAAAAAATCCAACTGTTTTATAAGGAACTAACGGTGCGGCCAATAACGGTAAGAATCCGATGGCGACGACCAGAGCATTGCGGACAATGGCCCTTCCGGGACCGCCGAACATCTCCGCAGCTGTCTTATTCCAGTCTTTTTGAACGCTGTAGACTTCTCCCGAGCGCTGAATAAAATGGATCGCAAAGTCAATCGAAAGGCCCAGCGTCAAGGCCGAGAGAACAGCCACCGGCATATCATAGTCTTTCCCAAGATATCCTAGCAGCCCGTAGATGAAAAGAATTGTGACCGTCAGCGGAATCATCGAAATGAGCGCTTTAACCGGAGACCGGAAAAGAAAGAGCATCATAAAGAAAACAATGATAAAGCTACCCATGAAATTCTTCAGCATACCGACGACCATATTATCCTGCCAGACAACATTGATATACGTCAGCCCGGCCCAATCATAGTCGACTTCATAGGGCGGAGGATTTTCCTTAATATACTGCCGGACAAATTCAGAAACTTGACTCATATCCCTGTTATCGCCGCTTTTGAGTTGAAACCATATATTCGCCTTGGAATAATCCGGCGTCGTCAGATGCCACAGATCATCCGGCTTGTGCGAATTTTCAAAAGAAATGAGGCATTGCGCTACCGCAGCTTTGGTTTTAGGAACCACATTATTTGTCTTATCCCCGCCTAAGAGTTCATAATAAACCTTTTTAACAATATCGGCTAAAGACGTGGTTTTGCCTACTTTCCCGCTTTTGATCATCTCCTTCTGAAAAGTTTCGATATAGCGAAGCATCTCCGGCATGATAAAAACTTCCCCCTTTTTGTCCTTAGCGTCGAGTACAAGATAGGCTTCATACGTTCCGGAAAAATGACTGTTGAGGACCCGGTCGGCAACACGGATCGGATGTTTTTTGGTGAACCATCGCACCGGGTTATCATTCACCGTAATACGACTGATACCGTATATCGAAAGAACCGACAGAATAACAGTAGAGACAAGCAGTGTCTTATAATGATTGACGCAAAGATTCTTTATGCCCCGAAGACTTTTATTGATAAGTTCGCCTTTTTCTTCGGTTTTGACTCTCCCGAACCCCGCAAAGGACTTCTCTTTGAGAAGCATGACATAGGCGGGAATGACGAGCATCGTTAAGATCCATGCGATCAGCACGCCCCCCGCCACAAAAACGCCGAAGACCTGAACAGGCGGAATCGGCGAAAACGAAAGGGAAAAAAATCCGACCGCTGATGTCAGCGACGTAAAGAGCATCGGGCTGAACAATTCTTCCAGCACAAAAAGCATAGTTTTTTTGCGGTCATTGAACAGATGGTATTTGTCAAAAAACTCGCTTAAAATGTGGACAGAGTCCAGAACAGCGATCGGCATCAGAAAAATAGGGATCATGGAGCTCATGATATGAACAGGAAAACCAAATGCGATCAACAATCCCATCGTAATAAGCACCGTCGCCACGGCAACCAGCATCGGAGCAACAACCAGTTGCGCTGATTTAAAAAAGAACCACATTAAAAGAAAGATGACCAGCCCGGCTAAGGGCGCTGAAATAGCCATTTGTTTGAACATCTCCCCGCCAAATTGGTCCTCTGCGACAGGGAGGCCCGTAATATAATATTCTTCATCCCCCTGATATTGTGCTGTGATCTTTTTAAGCGCAAGAGCAACTTCATAACTCATATCCTTCTTTTCAATCGGCACATAAATAGCCGTGGCTTTCCCGTCTTCGGAAACAACGCTTCCCTCGAACATGGGATGATCTTTGGCTTCTTCACGGATCTTTAACGCCTCTTGTTGGGTTTTTGGCGGAGCATCCATCAGCCAATTAAATTTAACACTGCCAATATCTCCCTGTTCGATATTATCCTTTGTTGACAGGGCAACGATCTCATAGGTAATGACCCCATCAACTTTTTTGATTTCCTCGGTGATATCATAAATTTTCTTAAGCGTACCGGTATTGAAAACCCCTTGCGGATGCTTCTCGTTGACAATGCCCAGAACAACAATGTCATAAAGCCCGAACTCCTGTTTTGTATCATGATGGAAAACGCGTACCGGGGCCGTATCCGGAAGCATGTTCTCCGGATCAGTATCCACCTTGATGCGCGGGACCTGTATAAGAGAAAGCACCACTAGAACCGCGCTTATGGCAATAATTTTCTTGGGATGACCTAAAGCATATAGAATGAATTTCTTGAACATCACTTACCTCCTATATGGCGCCGCCTTAAGAACAGTTTTTAATACAATTAAGAAGCTTAAGGACATTTTTGTTAAGAATATAGTAATAGCAAACATTGGCCTCTTTTGAAGCGCCTAAAAGGCCTGTATTGCGCAGTTGCGCTAAGTGCTGCGATGTCATTGATTGGGTTATGTTCAGCTTCTCTTTTAACTCATTCACTGAAAGCCTTTTTGTTTGGCTGAGAAGATTGATGATCTCGACCCGGACCGGATGCGCAACGGCCTTTAACACGCGCGCGGCCATCTCGAATGTTCTTATCCTTTCTTCCTTGTTTCCCATAGAGACCCCCTCATTGATTAGAATATTAGCATATTATAATATTCTGTCAAGCATTTCGTTTCTCAAAAATAAGGGAATCAACAATGATTAGAACCGGAAAAGTATACGCTTTTTTCCAGTTCAAAGGGTCGAGGACACCAAAGAAAAGACCCATCATCAGATAGGTCTTTTCTTTGGTACCCCCAACCGGATTTGAACCGGTGTTTTATGGCTGAGAACCATATGTCCTGACCAGGCTAGACGATGGGGGCCTATAGCTTTTGTAGATAATATCACATTTCTCCTCAGGGTCAATATAAAATTGTTGCCTTGTCAATGGCCTGAAAACATACTAAATTTTTAATTTTCATTTCCCCCAATAGAAGCTATACTTGTATTAGTCTAACAGCATAAACTCTCAGACGTTATTGTTTGCTCATAAGGAGCTACTTATACTATGACAACTCAGATTGGCATCGGTTTCAGCCAGTCCCTCGATGCGGAAACAGCAGCTAGAGACGCGGCTTTTCAATCAAAAACGAACCTTAATGCGGATCAGATCGATATCGCTCTTATTTTTAGCACCATTCACTATAATCCCAGCCAAACACTCCCTATTCTTCAAACAGTTTTGAACCAGGCCAGAATGATCGGGAGCTCTACTGCCGGCATCATCTTGTCTGACTCAATCGAAACCCGCGGCATAGCTGTTTTAACGATCAGTTCGGATGAAATGAAATTCGGGGCCGGCTTTATCGACAGTCTTGATGGTCAAGATATCCACCGGGCTGGAAATCTTTTAGCAAGAAATACGCTTGCTGACTTTGGGCGCTACAGCCGGCACGCTTTTCTGTTCCTCGTAGACGGACATTTAGAAAATAACTCTATCCTTCTTAAAGGAATACAGGAAATCCTGGGGAATGTCTTCCCTATTCTAGGAGCGGGCAGTTGTGATGATTTTCATTTTGCCGGCACATTCCAGTTATTCCAGAATAATATCCTGACAAACGCAGCCGCAGGACTGATCATCGGAAACCATGCCAGCGTTAGTGTCGGCTGCCGTCACGGCTGGCGTCCGTTGGGAAAACCCCGGATTATTGATAAAGCAGACGGCAATATTATACAGACGATCAGCGGAAAAAAAGCTTTCAGCCTTTATGAGGAGTACTTCGGTGATGAGGTTGCAGGTCTTCATTCGGGCCAGTTCGGCCAAATGTCGATCCTTTATCCCTTAGGAATCTTTATCGAGGGAAGCAACGAGTATCTTTTAAGGAATACTGTCGCTATCCGTCCCGATGGCAGCATCGTTTGCCAGGGAGACGTTCCTGAAGGAGCAGAAGTCCACATCATGATCAGCAATAAAGACTCCTGCAAACAGGCTGCCATTATCGCTGCTGAGGAGGTCCAAAATGGACTTGCGGGAAAGAAACCCAAGCTTATTATCATTTTTGAGTCTATGGCGCGACTAAAGCTGTTAGGCCGGATGGCCTTTGAGGAAATCGAGAATATTAAGCATATTCTTGGGGCCGATGTCCCAATCATTGGAATGTATACTAACGGGGAAGTTTGTCCTTTTCAGACAGTTGAGAAATTCAAAAAACCGTATCTTCTCAACGAAAGCATTCTTGTATTAACAGTCAGTTAAGCCCGAAACTTGCAATATGTCTGGCTACTTTTGCGGCTTTTATGGTATGATTACCCATGAAAACCGCATTTAATAAAGCATCGGGCAGAAAACCCGGCTTATAATTAAGAGATAATATGGAAAATCTTTCATCATACACCCTTTTATTGATCAGTTTATTTATCCTCATCGTCCTTGGCGGACTTTTACTGTTAATCATAGACAAATCTGAAAAAGTCAATAAACTCCGGGCCTCCCTTACAAAATTAAAGAAGTCCTTCAATAATCTTGATGAACAGGCAAAATTGATCGTCAAGACAGACCTGGACCTCAACAAAGCGCAGGAAGAACTGGATAAGCGGCTTGGAGGCCTTGATGCCCTTCAGAAAATATCGCACCTTATCAGCACGACTTTGGATGAAAACGAAATCTTTACCCGCCTTCAAGATGCTCTGAGAACAACTCTTAATTTCGAAAAAAATCTGATCCTCATCTACGATGAAGAAAAAAATCTTCACAGCCGCGTGGTTCTTGGCTTTGCCGATGAAAACACACCTACCATCATTGCTGACTTAGAAAAAGATAGCGGCCTGATAGACTCTTGCCAAAAAGGACAGACTTTTTCTTCTATAAATTGCCCCAAACCCCGGCGGAACTACATCAACCAGCTTCTAGGCGTTGAGCACTTTGTTTTAGCCCCCATTCTCTCGCAAAAAGGAATCATCGGGGTTGTCTTCGTTGGAAACCGCTCCAACGCCGCAGGGATCACAGCCGGAGATGAAGAGCTTATTTCCATCTTGGCCAGCCAGATCGGGCAAACTTTAGAAAATGCGCGGTTATTCGAACAGGTTTTCCGTTCACAACAGATATTGGAAGCCAAAGTCCATGACAGGACCAACCAATTAGAATCGGCACTAAAAGAAGTCCAAAATATCAGCAAGACAAAATCCGAATTTGTTTCCGCCGTTTCGCATGAATTGCGCACTCCCCTGACTTCCATTAAAGGATACGCATCGATTCTCATGGCAGGAAAATTAGGAAATGTCCCCGATCAGGTTAGGAAGCGCCTTGAAAAGATCAACACGCACTCGGATAATTTGGTCAAGCTCATCAATGACCTTCTCGACATTTCAAGAATAGAGTCGGGCCGCTTTGAAATGAAAATAAACAAATGCAATCTGGTAACTATGATCGACAACATCCGCGACCTCCTCACTCCCCAAATGAAGGAAAAAGGCATCCAATGGGCCGAAGACATTGACGGGGCTATTCCGGAAATGATGCTCGACAGCAGCCAGGCAGAACGTATTTTCATCAATTTGATCAGCAATGCAATTAAATTTACCCCGAAAAACGGCACCATTTCCGTTAATGCGCGTCTCAATAACGGAGTTGTCACTGTTGAAGTGTCCGATACAGGTATCGGGATATCCGATGAAGATATCGCGCGATTATTTGACGAGTTTTTCCGGGTGGACAACCAAATCAACCAAAATGTCAAAGGTACTGGCCTCGGGCTGTCCTTGGCCAAGAAAATCGTTGAGGCACACAAAGGTAGAATGTGGATAACAAGTAAGGTTAACGAGGGAACAACATTTCATTTCACTTTACCAGTGGAGCAATCGTCAACAGATAATATTCCCGACGGATCCGAGACGGAGCCAGCATGAGAAAAGAAAAGATCTTAACGATTGATGACGATCCGGATATCCTTGATGTCCTGGAATTAACCCTTTCTGAACAATATGATATCTTTCAAGCCGACAACGGCAAAAAAGGATTGCAGATGCTTCAGCAAAAGAATCCAGACCTCATCATCTGCGATTACATGATGCCAGTGATGAACGGCCGGGAGTTTTGCAAAGCCTTAAAAAAAGATATTCTCTTGCGCCACATCCCCATCATCATGCTCACCGGAAAAGGAGAGGTCCATGACCGCATCGGCGGGATCGAATCCGGCGCGGACGATTATATCGTCAAGCCCTTCGACCCAAACGAATTGCTCGCGAGGATCAAGATGATCCTCAAGCGCACAGAAAGCAGCCTCGACGCCAATCCTCTCTCGCATTTGCCCGGCAATACCTCGATTATGGAAGAATTCCAGCGCCGCATCGACGCTAAAGAGCTGTTCGCGGTCGGATATGCCGATCTTGATAAATTTAAAGTCTACAACGACATCTATGGTTTTGAAAAAGGGGACGAGGTTATCCGGGAACTGGCAAGAATACTCATTAAATTCGTAAGAGAGACCGGCGGATCTAATGCGTTCGTTGGGCACATCGGCGGGGATGATCTCATTTTCATTATGGATGACAAACTCATTAACAAGGCATGCCAGAAAATCGTAGAGGATTTCGACAAAAAAGTCCCTTCATTCTACAGTAAAGAAGATTACGCGGCGGGCCACATCTGCGGGAAAGACCGTCAAGGAAACGAGCAGAAATTCGGCTTGCTAGCTGTTTCTATCGGTATTGTCAGCAATGCCTCTCTTTCCATCACACACGTCGCCCAAATCAGCGAAATCGGCGCCGAGTTAAAGAAATACGCAAAAAGTATCGAGGGAAGCAATTTTGTCCGGGATAAACGGCAAGGATAGGATATTCAGTGTTGTCTTCGCGGATAATCTTTAGCAGACGCCGCAGTCCTCCGGGTACTTTTCATAGCTTTTAAAAGGCAGAGACCTGCAAGTCCCATCTCCACATCGAAGAGACGTTCCTAACATGGTGGGGGAAATGCTCCGCAGACGCCGCAGTCCGTTGGACACTTCCCGCAGCTTTCAAAAGGACACGGACTGCAAGTCCCATCTCCACATCTAGGAGGAGGCCCTAATATCGCCGGAACTGCCCGATTATAATAAATATTTGCCGCATCTTGGACTCGGGTGGGAAGGTACCTGTTAAAGGCGATCACTACAAGGGTTACAACGGTCATAAGAAGAAGCATATACTCGACCATTGTTTGTGCTTTTCTTTCTTTTAGAATCAAATAAGGTCTCATTTTCAGAAATAACAGGATTTTGCTTTAATCCACTCCTTTTTTAGAATATAACATGATATCCGAGCCTTTTCAACAAAAGACAAAACTCAATTCTTTTGCAATGATTTAAGATGCCCGACCGCCTCTTTCTGGTTTTCAGCACCAAAGAAATAACTGGCCGTCGCAAGGATATTCGCGCCAGCCTCAACCGCCAAGAGCGCTGTTGATCCATTGACCCCGCCGTCGATCGCTATCTCCCCTTTAAATGTCTTGCATAATTCCTGGATCTTTGGAAGAACCCCGGGCATGAATTTCTGTTTCGCAAAACCAGGATTAACCGACATAATAAGGATGCCATCCAGGTCATTTAAAAGATCACCAAAACACACGGGCGTTCCTGGATTGAGAACCATATGGGCTTTCTTGCCCCTACCCTTTATCTTTAAAACATCCCGCCGTGCTTTTTCAATATCAATGGTGTCGACCTCTTTCGGATATTGGTCAAACTCCTTGCAGCTTGCTCTTCGCGGGCCATAGCATTCCGTGTGAAGAGAAACAATATCGGCTCCGGCATCAATAAAATCATCAATATACCGCCACGGATTCTCGATCATCAAATGCACCTCAATCGGAAGTGCCGTAATGGGGTGAAGGGCCTCGACGATGATCTTGCCAATGGTAATGTTAGGAACAAAATACCCGTCCATTACATCGACGTGCAGCATATCTACGCCTGCCACTTCACACTTTTTGACTTCTTCTCCTAATTTTGTGAAATCAGCGCAAAGGACGCTGGCACTTACCTGGATATCTTTTCCCATAGTCATTCCCTCAATTAATCCCTCGTAATAAAAGTTTCTTCTGAAAATCGCTCGGAATAAATTCCGACTCCAACTTATGCACGTTTCGCTCCATAAGTTGGGTCGTCATTTATGCGCGGGGAGAGACTTGAACTCTCACGGCCTTGCGGCCACTACCCCCTCAAAGTAGCGCGTCTACCAATTCCGCCACCCGCGCTTGATAAGCTTATTTCTTACTTTTCACTAATGCTGCGGCAATAAATTCCCTGAATAAAGGATGCGCCCGGTCCGGTTTAGATTTGAACTCGGGATGAAACTGGCAAGCGACAAACCAGGGATGGTTTTTCAGCTCAATAACTTCGACTAAACCTTTTCGGACATTCATGCCAACAAAGAGCATCCCCTTTTTTTCAAAAGGTTTTTTATAATGGTTGTTAAATTCGTACCGGTGCCGGTGCCGCTCAGAAATATTTTCCTTTTTATAGGCTTTAAAACTCAACGATTTCTTGGCAAGCTTACACGGATAAGCGCCTAAGCGCATTGACGCGCCTAAATTCTTAACACGCTTTTGTTCTTCCAGCAAAGCAATGACCGGATTTTTCACTTGCTTGTCAAATTCCGTTGAATTAACCCCTTTTAAAGAGCACACATTCCTGCCAAATTCAATAGTCGCCACATGCATCCCCAGGCAAATACCGAAATACGGTATTTTATTCTCGCGCGCATACTCAACCGCTTTGATCTTTCCTTCAATGCCGCGGTCTCCGAATCCGCCCGGGATAAGAATGCCGTCAGCTCCCTCAAGACGCTTGTCAACTTTTCCTTTCTCTAAATTCTCTGAATCAACCCTGATAATATGCGCTTTGGCATTATTAGCGATCCCGCCGTGGATTAACGCTTCATAAATCGATTTATAAGCATCTTGCAGGGCAATATATTTTCCCACAACACAGATCTTCGCTTCTTTCTGAGGATGCTTAAGCCTTTTAACAACAAGGTCTCTCCAACTGCTCAGATCTTTATCTTCCCTTTTGATATTTAACTTCTTTAAAATTAAATCGTCCAAGCCTTCCTTTTTGAAAGAAAGCGGAACTTCATAAATGCACTTAACGTCGGCGGCCTCGACGACCGCTTCACGGTCCACATTGCAGAAAAGAGCAATTTTATCCCGCTGTTCTTTAGTGATATGCTTTTCTGTCCGGCACAGCAGAATATCCGGAGCAAGCCCTATTTCTCTAAGGCGCCCAACGCTGTGCTGCGTCGGTTTTGTTTTTTGCTCCCCGGCGGATTTGATGTACGGCAGAAGCGTGACATGAATATTCAACGCATAATGCTCGCCGAGTTCCCAGCGCATTTGCCGGATCGCTTCTAAAAAGGGCAGGCTTTCAATGTCACCGACTGTCCCTCCAATTTCCACAATAGTTACGTCAACATCCTTATCGTGGGAAACCTTCCTGATCCTCATCTTGATTTCATTCGTAATATGCGGAATGATCTGAACCGTTTTTCCTAAATAATCTCCGCGGCGTTCTTTTGTGATAACATTATAATAAACCTTTCCCGTCGTAATATTACTATCTTTGCTGATATGGGCATTGGTAAACCGCTCGTAGTGCCCCAAATCCAGGTCGGCTTCAGCCCCGTCATCGGTCACATAAACTTCCCCGTGCTGAAATGGGCTCATCGTGCCCGGATCGACATTGAGGTACGGGTCACACTTTATAATCGTCGTGGTCAGGCCCCGCACTTCCAATAGTTTTCCAATAGAAGCCGCCGCAATGCCTTTACCTAAACTCGAAACAACTCCGCCCGTAACAAAAATAAATTTTTCCATATTTATTGAGCCCCCTCTAAAAGATACTTGCTTTTATTTTTCGGCACCTCGACCGGATAATTTCCCGTAAAACAGGCATCACAATAATTTTGGGAATCTTTCATCACCGAGAGCATTCTCTCTAAACTTAAATATTCCAATGAGTCAACTTTAATGAAATCAGCTATTTCTTTTACCGATTTAGCTGACGCGATCAGTTCTTGTTTGCTCGGAAAATCGATCCCGTAAAAACAGGGTGATTTAATCGGCGGACAGCTGATACGCATATGGATTTCCTTTGCCCCGGCCTTCCTTAAATCTTCAACGCGCCCTCTCGACGTGGTTCCCCGAACAATAGAATCTTCGACAATAACAATCTTTTTTCCCTTAAGAACGCTTTTGATAGGATTCAGTTTCACTCTAACCCGAAAGTCCCTTAAGAATTGGGAAGGCTGAATAAACGTTCTGCCAATATAGTGATTACGGATAATGCCTACCTCAAGTGGAAGGCCAAGTTCTTGGGCATATCCTACAACCGCATAATTTCCGGAATCAGGAATGGACATTGCGAAATCAGCCTTTACCGGATGCTCTTTAGCCATTTGAATCCCGAGCCCCTTGCGTACTTGATAGATGCTTTCACCAAAAATATTGCTATCCGGCCTGGCAAAATAAATATTCTCAAAAATACAATGTGCTTTTTTGATCTTTTCCCTTCCAGGCAGATAAGCTGATTCTATTTTTCCATTCTTTATAAAAACAATTTCTCCCGGTTCAATCTCACGGATAAACTCGGCGTGGATCAGATCCAATGCGCAGCTTTCGCTCGCTAAGATATAACTGTCATCAATCTTCCCGAGACACAGCGGCCTGAACCCTTGAGGGTCGCGCGCGCCGACAAGAACATCTTCGACCAGGAACACAAGAGAAAATGCTCCTTTGAGCTGCTGTAAAACATTCACAAACCATTTCTTCATGTCCCCATTGCGTGTCTTGACCAGAAGATGGACAATAATCTCGGAGTCCATTGATGTTTGGAAGATCGAGCCCTCTTCCTCAAGTTTTTGATAAAGCGCCTCGGTGTTCGTCAAATTCCCGTTATGAGAAACAGCAATAGGACAGTTTCTATGCGTTACAAGAAACGGCTGAATATTCTTATAATTACTGGACCCCGTCGTTGAATAGCGGGAATGGCCGATGGCCGTTGTCCCTTTAAGGTTTTTAAGCGACTCCTCTTCAAAAGCATCAGCAACTAATCCCGGGTTCTTTGTCATATGTATATCCTGCCCGTCATAGGATGCTATACCTGCGGCTTCCTCACCGCGATGCTGCAGGGCATATAGCCCTAGAAAAGCAATGTTTGCCGCTTCTTCATGATTAGAAACACCTATGATGCCGCACATTCACCGTTCCTTCCGGAAATATAGTGTTTTTGTAAAGAATGAACACTGAGACTTTTAGTTTTAATCGTTTCAATACCGTTAACGGCTTCCCGCGCGCCTTGCAATGTCGTAATACAGGGGACATTGTGTAATATCGCCGCCGAACGGATAGAACGCATGTCATATTGACTGCCTTCCCCTGACGGGGTATTAATGATCATGGCGATCTCGTTTTCCTTGATCAGCGTCATAAGGTTTAACATGTCGCCTTTGCCTTGGTCATAGCGCCCGACTTCTTCCGCCGTGACCCCATGCGTCCGGAGAACTTTTGCCGTTCCTCTTGTTGAAACCAAAGAAAAACCCATATCCTGCAATCTTTTAGCTATAAAAACAACTTCGCGCTTATCCTCACCCCTGACACTGACAAAAACTTTTCCCTCAACAGGCAAGTGCTGGTTAGCACTCATCTGCGACTTGGCAAAAGCTTCGCCGACCGTCGAGCCGATACCCATGACTTCTCCCGTTGATTTCATCTCCGGCCCAAGGACAATATCCACACCGGAAAATTTAGAAAAAGGCAAGACAGACTCTTTCACGCTGATGTGTCGCAATTTTTCAATTTGGTCATAAGAAAGGTTAAATTCTTTCAATCTCTTTCCGGCCATGACTTGAGCTGCAATCTTAGCTAGAGGTATTCCTGTCGCCTTACTGACAAACGGTGCGGTACGAGAAGCTCTCGGGTTTACCTCTAGAATATATATCCTGGACCCGCGAATAGCAAATTGTATGTTCAGTAATCCAACAACGTTTAAACCCTTTGCAACCCGGCACGTATTCTCCTTGATCTGCTCAATAATCGTTTCACTGATCGTCGGTGGCGGTAGGACGCAGGCCGAATCGCCCGAATGGATCCCGGCGTTCTCAATATGCTCCATTATGCCGGCGACAAAGGTATCTTTGCCGTCTGATATGGCATCAACATCCACTTCGATCGCGTCATTGATAAACTTATCGATCAAGATCGGCTTGCCTCTCGAAACCTCTTTCGCCTCTTCGATAAAGTCCAAAAGGCTTTCCTTGTCATAAACAATCTTCATCGCCCGCCCGCCAAGAACATAGGAAGGCCGCGCTAAGACCGGATATCCTATTTTTTCGGCGACTTTGACAGCTTCCTCGGTCGTTACGGCTGAACCGTTAGCCGGCTGAACAAGTTTTAGTTTCACGATGAGTTTCGAGAACTTCTCCCGGTTTTCCGCTAATTCAATGGAAGAAACTTTGGTCCCGATAATAGGGACTCCCGCCTCGTCAAGACGATGTGCCAGATTAAGCGGCGTTTGCCCCCCGAATTGAACGATCACGCCGTCAGGCTTTTCGATATCAACGATATTCATCACGTTTTCAAACGTCAGCGGTTCAAAATACAGGCGGTCAGAAATGTCATAATCCGTCGACACCGTTTCCGGATTCGAATTGACCATGATCGTATCATAGCCCATCTCATTAAGAGCAAACGACGCGTGGCAGCAACAGTAATCAAACTCGATTCCTTGTCCGATACGGTTGGGGCCGCCGCCGAGTATCATAATCTTCTTTTTACGGGCCCCGTCTTTTCCTGCCAACTTTTCAATCTGCAAAGCAGCTTCATCTTCAGCTTCATACGTTGAATAAAAATACGGCGTGTAGGCTTCGAATTCTGCCGCGCACGTATCGACAAGTTTAAAGGTCGCGACAATATTATTCTTTTTGCGTAAAGCCCTTATTTTTATTTCAGTTGTTCCCATGATCTGCGCTAACTGATCATCGCTGAAACCGTATTCTTTGGCTTTGCGTAAAAGCCCATCAGATATCTTTTTTTCCTTGGCAAATGTTTCAATAAGTTCCCGCTCAAAATCAACAATCTGAGCGATATGGGCAAGAAACCATATGTCAATCTTTGTGCTTTCGGCAACTCTTTCAATCGGCCAGCCTTTCTGCATAGCGTATTTAATATAAAAAATGCGTGAGGCATTGGGCTCTTCTAACCGCCACTTGATCTTCTCCTCGGGGATCTCCTGATAATTTAATTTGTTATCCAGTCCTATATGCCCGATCTCCAGGCCGCGCAACCCTTTTTGAAGTGCCTCCTTAAAGGTCCGCCCAATGGCCATAGTTTCCCCGATAGATTTCATCTGGACCCCTAAAATATCCTGGGCTTCAGGGAATTTCTCGAACGTAAAACGAGGGATCTTGACCACGCAATAATCGATCGTGGGCTCAAAAGAGGCCGGCGTTTCCTTGGTAATATCGTTTTCAATCTCATCGAGCGAATACCCGACAGCTAATTTGGCGGCAAATTTCGCGATAGGAAACCCGGTCGCCTTACTGGCCAACGCCGAACTGCGCGAAACACGGGGATTCATCTCAATGACAACCATTTTTCCATCCCGAGGGTCAACCGCAAACTGAATATTGGAACCTCCTGTCTCGACGCCAATTTCACGGATAATCGCAAGGGACGCATCGCGCATCGCCTGATATTCGCGGTCGCTGAGTGTCTGTGCCGGTGCAACCGTAATGCTGTCGCCTGTATGAACTCCCATAGTATCCAAATTTTCAATAGAGCAAACGATCACAACGTTGTCTTTGTGATCCCTCATGACCTCAAGTTCATATTCTTTCCACCCGACGATCGATTCCTCAACGATAATCTCATTGATCATGCTGCTTTCAATGCCTAAG
>JAGLQN010000189.1 GCA_023136835.1 Candidatus Omnitrophota bacterium
GCAAAAACACTGGCGGGAACATCCAGGCCGAGTTTCAAAATGGCTTCTTTAAAACACGCCCGGTCTTCAGCTTTCTTGATAACATCATAATCAGCCCCGAGCATTTTGACATTATACTTTTCTAAAACGCCATTTTCACAGAGCTTCATCGCAATGTTCAAGGCTGTTTGCCCTCCCAAGGTCGGAAGAATAGCACATGGCCTCTCTTTCTCGATAATAAACTCGATGAATTCCGGCGTCAGAGGTTCAATATATGTATGATCGGAGAATTCCGGATCCGTCATGATCGTCGCTGGATTGGAGTTTGCAAGAACAAGCTCATAGCCCTCCTCTTTTAAGGCCTTGCATGCCTGCGTTCCCGAATAGTCAAACTCGCAGCCTTGACCGATCACGATCGGCCCGGCACCAAGAAGAAGGATCTTTTTTATATCATCACGTCGTGGCATAATAACCTAACTGTAGGGGCATGGCGCGCCGTGCCCCTACTTTATCACCTCTTATTTTTTTCCATCATTTCAATAAAATAATCGAACAAATACTGCGCGTCATGCGGCCCGGGCGCAGCTTCCGGGTGATGCTGAAACGAGAAAACCGGCCATTGTTTGTGCCGTATCCCCTCGAGCGTCTTGTCATTTAGGTTGATATTGGCTAATTCAATGTCGCCTTTGTCCAGACTTTCCATATCAACGCAAAATCCATGATTTTGCGAGGTGATGCCTATCCGTTCATTGATCAGGTCTTTCACCGGGTGGTTCGCGCCATGATGGCCGAATTTCATTTTATAGGTTTCCCCGCCCAGAGCCAGCCCGAGGATCTGATGCCCCAGGCAAATACCAAACACGGGTATTTTTCCAAAGAATCGCTTTACCGTCTGTGCGACATAAGGAACTCCCGCAGGGTCTCCCGGGCCATTGGAAATAAAAAGCCCATCGGGATTGATAGCTTTTATCTCTTCAACAGAAGCGCGCGCGGGGAAAACATGTACCTGGCATCCCAACCGCGATAAGATCCGTAAGATATTGAATTTGATCCCGCAATCAATAGCCGCAACCTTATATTTCACGGATTGCGCCTCATCATCCTTCCAGATATACTTCTCTTCCGTTGTCACTTTGGAAACCCAGTCGCGTCCCTCCATGGAAGGAACATTATCAAGCTTCTTCGATAAACTGGCAGGATCAAAATCTTCGGTAGAAAGGATCGCCTTCATCGTTCCCTGGAGCCTTAGATGACGAGTGAGCGCGCGCGTATCGATTCCCTCGATCGCGATAATATTATTTTCATTTAAGTAATCGATCAGGCTTTGCATCGCACGATAATTGGAATGGGTACGGCAGAATTCTTTGACGACAAATCCCTCAACATGGATCTTTTTCGACTCAATATCTTCCTCATTAACACCATAATTGCCAATAAGGGGATAGGTCATCGTTACGATCTGCCCCGCATAAGAAGGATCTGTCAGGATTTCCTGATAGCCTGTCATAGCCGTGTTGAAGACAACCTCGCCTGCAGACTCTCCCTGTACGGACAGCGGCTGACCAATAAAACCGGTCCCATCCTCTAAATATAAAATCGCTTTATTCATGTAAATACAACAAAAATGTGCTGAGGAAATTTGGGCAGGACTGCACTTGCGCAGCCTGGATAACTATATCATCAAGCCTTTTTTTGTCAAGAAAATTTCTCCCTTCACCCGTCATATTTTCTTGTTTCTAGGGAATTTTCTAGTAGTCCAGGAAAGTTTATATTTTCCTGGACTGCAAGAAATAATACATAGTCATACTACTATTTATCGTCAAAAAGAAAGCGTTTTCCGGGAAAATTGCGGGTTGCTTGCTCAAAAAATATTTTCTTCGCTATGTAAGTTTCTTGTTACCAACAATTTACAATATCTTTTAAATAACATCTCTCCCTTGCCGCACTGAGGGAATGTGTTATCTTTTTTTTTGGAGACAACTATGCGAAAAGGAAAACTTGTTTTTCTGATGTTTTTAGCTCCCATCATCCTTCTTAATCAAGGGAAAATTCACGCAAATCCTTCTCAATGTGTTTATCTTCGCCCCGCAGAAACGATCATTCAAACAGGCAAAGCATCGTGGTATTCAGAGCAGTCGCCCGGTATTAACAAACATACAGCAAACAATGAGATTTTTGATGATAGCCGCCTGACGGCGGCTATGT
>JAGLQN010000019.1 GCA_023136835.1 Candidatus Omnitrophota bacterium
TTAAAAGTTGAGGAAAATCAGTGCGGTAAAATAGACGCGCGAAGCGCTTATTTTATATTGGACAAGCAAACAATGAAATGATAACATAGCGGCGTGTTGAAACTTCTTTGCTCTGGTTTATGCGATCTGGTCTATCCCCCTCATTGTTTTATCTGTAAAAAACACCTCGGAATCCGTTCCTCTAATGAAATACTATGCCTGCATTGCCAAGATACGATTGTTGGTAATATTCCCCCTTTTTGTCCTAAATGTTCGCGCCACCTGCGCAACCCGCATCTTCCCAGATGCCCCGATTGCACGAAAACAGATGCCTTTTTTGACTTTGCCTGGGCAGCCTGTCCTTATCAAACTCCTTTAAGCGACCTTATTTGCCGTTTTAAATACAATCAAAAAACATATTTACGTAAACCCTTGGCCCAATTAATGATCGATTTTCTGGAAACCTACCGTCTCGACATAAGACAATTTCATGAAATCGTTCCTATCCCTCTGTTTCCAAGTCGTTTACGGGAGCGGGGATATAACCAATCCCTGTTATTGGCTGAAGAGATCGGCCGCAAATACAAGATCCGCCTATCACGAAGTACTCTTGCGCGCGTTCGCGAAACAGAACACCAGACCCTTCTAAGCGAAAAAGAACGCTGGACAAATATCTGCGGGGCTTTTAAAATAAAGGATCCCGCCAAGTTTTCTGGCAAAAATATATTGATCATCGATGATTTGTTAACAACCGGAGCCACAGCTTCTGAAGCCGCCCATACATTAAAAGATGCCGGAGCCAAAACAGTCGGCATATTAACGTTAGCCATTACAGAATAGGACCTTACCACAGATTTATGCGCATCATTCGAAGTTATATACTAAGAGAGTGCATTATCCCCTTCTTTATGGCACTGGTCGTTCTGACCTGTGTTTTTCTTTTGGGAAATCTCATTCAATTGACCAATTTGGTCATTAATAAAGGCGTAAGCCTTACGACCGTTGGCAGGGCTTTTCTGCTGATGATCCCGGTCTTTTTGGGATACACCATTCCCATCGCTTGCCTGATCAGCGTTATTACGGCCTTCAGCCGGTTCTCAGCAGACAATGAAATTATTGCGCTTCGCGCAAGCGGTATTCATTTGGGGCGATTATTGATCCCTTTGATCATATTAGGCTTTATCGCCAGCCTTTTTTTGGTTGTCTTGAACGAGCGGATCATTCCTTACGCCCATCATGAACAGCGACGCGTGTTAAAGAACCTGGGCGCCGAAAATCCAACCGCGATGCTTGAAGCGGGCATGTTTATTCACGCCTTTGAAAACCAGATCATCTTTATCCATAAGATCAACGGCAATCAAATGTACAACATCACAATCTATCAGCCCCAGCCCGATGGGCCAACCCGTACGATCATCGCCAAGCGCGGCGAATTTACTCCCGTTCCCGGCGGAAACCAGATCAAGCTCAAATTAATAGATGGAACATCTGATGAGCCGAATTTAGAAAACCCGGAGAATTTCTACAAGCTGAATTTCAAGAATTACTTTATGACGCTCGACTTATCCAAAAATAAGAAAAAGATCGAGAAAAAACCGCAAAGCATGACGTTTAAAGAATTAAAAACTGAAACTGCCAAATTAGAGAGGCTCTTTGTCGATACGATCCATTTAAGAACAGAGTACTTCCGAAAGATCACTTGGTCCTTCTCGCCGCTGATCTTTATTCTCATCGGATTTCCTTTGGCTGTCATCACCAACAGGCGCGAGAGGTCCGCTAATATCGTTTTGGCAATCCTCTGCTTTGCTTTTTATTATCTAATTTCAATAGGCTGTGAAGCTCTAAGCAAAAAAGGCATTCTGCCTCCGGCACTGATCATGTGGGCGCCAAACATGATCGCCGCGACGAGCGCTTTAATCCTTAATTACAAATGCGTATTCTAGACCGTTACATTACAAAATCTGTTATCAAGATCTTTACGCTCACGATCCTTACGTTCTGTTTTCTTTACGTCTTAATCGACATTACAAGCCAGCTCGACGAGTTTATCGACCGGAAAGTTCCTATTGATATCTTGATCCAATATTACGTTTCCTATTTCCCGATTATCTTGAGCCAGCCGATCTCGTCTGTCGCTTGCCTGATCGCCGTTCTCTTCACGTTCAGCAACCTTAACGCAAGTAATGAAGTCGTTGCCATGCGCTCAAGCGGGCTTACTTTCTGGCAAATCACAAAACCGGCGATCGTCTTCGGCCTCGTCGTCTCCGTCCTAATATTCTGGGTCAATGAACGCCTCGTCCCGCAGGCCACAGAAGTGACACAGCAAATCCGTAATGAGAACATGGTCTTACTCGTCGACCGTATGAGCAAAAAGAAAAACAAGATCAAGAATTTGACATTTTATGGATTGAAAAACCGCCTTTACTTTATTGACACATTCGATCCTGATACCAGCAAACTCAAAGGGATCACTATCATTGAGCACGATTCAGAGCGGAACATGAAAAAGAAGATCGTTGCCTTAAAGGGTGTCTGGACGGGCATCGCCTGGAAATTCTATCAATGTCAGATCACCACCTTCAACCGGTCTGACATCAGCACGCCGCTTAAGATCAAAGTCTACAAAGAAAAATTGATGGATATCAAAGAAAGCCCTGAAGACTTTTTAAAGCAGAGGCTGAATGTCAATTCCATGAATATCCGCCAGCTTAAAGACTACATCGACCGTTTCTCAAAAAGCGGGGCTAAAAAAGCCCTCAATAACATGCGGGTCGACCTGCATCAAAAGATAGCATATCCGTTCGGGGTTTTCGTCATTGTCCTGATCGGACTCCCCTTTGCGCTGATGGTCCGCAGCCGCAAGGGAAATACTTTTATTTCGCTGGGCATAGCGCTGATCCTCGGTTTTCTCTATTACGTTGCCAATGCCGTTTCCCTGGCGTTTGGAAAAAGCGGGCTGCTGCCTCCCATCTTCTCAGCTTGGATCACGCCGGTTCTTTTCACCATCATTGCTCTCGTCGTGATCGAAACAGATTTCTCGAATTGATTTCTTCAAAAACTTTTGTCCCCTTGCCATTTTCTTTATTTTACACTAAACTTTTTATATGAACCTTTTGGTCGAAGAGCGCCTTATTTTTCTTTTTGTGGTCATCTCTATTCCAGCCTTGGTCTACGCTGTGGAACGCCTGACAAAAAGGAGGATCTATAATCGAGCGATTATCCTCCTTCTTTATGTCATGCTCACCTGGTTTTATATCGATAAAGTCGAGATTTACTACCGCAACAAACTTATCAAGCAAACCGAATCGCTCGAGCAGGAAGAATCTTACCCTCAGAAACCGGATCCATTCATACGAGTTTTGATTAAAGTTATTAATTATTTTGAGGGAAAAAAGCAAGAAAATCGCTTACGCGATGACTTTTAAACGATTTTCTAACACTCTTCGCGTTTTATACTTTCCTAGAGTGGAACAAAAAAAGTAGGGGCACGGAATACTGTGCCCCTACATTATTGCGACCATTATTTGTCTATTATAAAAACCTTTTGGTCATTTCCCCGGCGGCAATTCTCCTCCGTGAACACTGCGGTTGATCTCCTTATGGATCGCGCTTAAAAGCTTCCGGTAATGCAGGGGCTTGGCGAACGCGCGGTATTTCTCGCCGTTAATTTCAAAAATCTGATAACCGTCATCAACTTCCAGGCTCAATGTGTTTGTTGTAAAGACAATTGGAATATTTGATGTGTCAGGATCCGATCTTAACTTCTTCACAATATCCTTACCGTTACTATCCGGTAAGATCACATCCATGAGAATAATATCCGGCAGTTTGCTTTTCGCCTCCTTTAAACATTCCTCTCCGTCATAAGCCGCATAGACCGTAAAGTTATTGTTGGTCAACTTCTTTTCCGTCAGCCTTTGCATGACCGGACTATCATCAACAACAAGAATGGTTTTTTCTTTTTTGGGCATATTCTTTATTTTCCTTTTTTGTGTACTCTTGGTATCCGGCCGCCTAAACTGCAAACAATCTCATAACTGATCGTCCCGGCATATTT
>JAGLQN010000190.1 GCA_023136835.1 Candidatus Omnitrophota bacterium
TGTGGGAGGTCCCATTTAACCAAATGGTCAAAGTGACCAACTTGGAAAACGGAAAATCTGTAGTCGTTCGTGTTAACGACCGCGGGCCGCACAAACGTTACGTCGCGAGAGGTCGGATTATTGATCTGAGCAAACGTGCGTTCGCAAGAATTGCTTCTCTAGAAAGAGGATTGATTCGTATCAAATTAGAGCTTCTTTAACCTCGCATCCTGCTAAAATCCCTTTTCTGATAATATAGAGCGAATCATTTTCCGGCATTCTCCCGTCGGGCATTCCTTGTATCCGATAACAAGACGGCGCATAATAATGTCTTCCACTGTCCGCGCCATTTCCGTCTCAATCGCATAAACGACCTGAGCAAGGATCACTGAACAGCAGGAGCAAATAGGCACTTTTAAATCCGCGTTCTGCTTGACGCATTTAATAACATCGCTAAAGCGCACGCCGTAAAAATTGATTAATGACCGGATCATCTCAGGCTCTACTCCATAACGTTGCCCCAAGGTATTAACATCCTCGCTAATCTCGCCGCTCCCATAGACGGGGAACTTTTCCCTCGTATGAACAAAAGGTTTTTTTGTCAGCTTGCGGACAACATCCTCGGCAATCTTCCGGTACGTGGTATATTTCCCGCCCATGACATAGATCAGCCCCGAATAGGATTCTTTGATCATATGCTTTCGTGATACGCGCGCCGGGGCCCCCGGCTCGCTGACAAGCGGCCTTAATCCGGCAAAAGACGTAATAATATTATCGTCATTGAAATTCGTCCCGGGTAAAACGCGCTTAGCTTCAGCAAGAAGATAATCGATGTCTGCCCGCTCTACCTCAACACGGTCCGGGTCTCCCGTAAAATCCGTGTCAGTCGTACCGATTAAAGAATTCCCCATCCATGGAATAATGAAAAAAATCCGGCGATCCGACCGCGTCGGGATCAAAACCGCATGATCAGAAATTTTTCCTTTATAAACAATGTGGACGCCCTTCGTTGGACGGATCCTCGCTGGCGAGCCGCTGTGTTCTTTCCTCATCAATATATTCGTCCAAGGCCCGACGGCGCAAACGATTTTTCGCGCCCGCACCTCAAAATCTTTTTGTCCCAGCTCATCGCGCGCGTGCACACCTACCATCCTGCCGTTCTCTTGGATAAACGAACTGACATTCACGTAATTGGCCGCATTGGCGCCCTTTTCAACAGCACTAAGAACATTCTCGAGACAAAGCCGCGCGTCATTCATTTGGGCATCACTATACATGACTCCGCCGAGAAGACCTCCCTTTCGGATGCCGGGGACCAACCGGCATATCTCCTCAACGTTCAACGCGCGATGTCTTTCAATAATATGCTTTTGGCTCAACAGGTCATATAACCTTACACCCAGTTTCATAAGCCAGAACGGGCGCGCGTCGGAATCATAAACAGGAATAATAAATCTCAACGGCCGCACTAAATGCGGCGCGCTTTTTAATTGAATCGTCCTCTCTCTTAACGATTCGTGAACAAGCCCGAATTCCATGTTCTCCAAATAACGCAATCCCCCGTGGATCAGCTTAGTCGATTTGCCTGATGCTCCGCTCGCAAAATCTCCTTTCTCCAGCAACGCCACTTTAAGGCCGTTGAGCGCCGACATATGGGCGACCGCCGCCCCATTAATGCCCCCGCCAATAATTAAAACATCGTAGCGGTTTTGCGTGAATCTTTGAATGTCTCTTTTCATAAATCCTTTGTATCCGCCTGCGTTTGGCCAATGGCCTTTTTCCATCCGTCGCAGAGTTCTTTCCGCTTTTTGTTTTCCATCTTCGGTTTAAAAACACGCTGTATCTGATGCAACTTTTTTAAATCTTTTTTGCTTTTCCATAAACCGATCGTAACACCAGCTAGCTGCGCGGCCCCGAATGCCGTCGACTCAATGATCTCAGGCCGTATGATCTCGCAATCCAGAATATCGGCTTGAAATTGCATAAGAAAATTATTCTGGCATGCCCCTCCATCAACTTTCAGAGACCGGATCTGTTTGCCTAATTCCACTCTCATAATATCGAAAACATCTTTCGTTTGATAGGCGATCGATTCTAATGCTGCCCGCGTGATATGCCCGGGGTTCGTCCCTCGCGTTAATCCGCAGATCATTCCCCGCGCCAGGGCATTCCAATACGGCGCGCCGAGTCCCGTAAAAGCCGGGACAAAATAAACCCCGCCGGTATCCTTTAATCCTTTGGCTATTTTTTCCGTCTCGGATGATTCCCGCACAATGCTCAACTGGTCCCTGAGCCATTGAACGACCGCGCCGGCAATAAAAATAGAGCCTTCTATGGCGTAAATAGGTTTACCTTTCGCGTCACTCGCGATGGTTGAGAGCAAGCCCTGTTTTGAAAGGATCAATTTCTTCCCGGTGTTAAGAACAATAAAACAGCCAGTCCCGTAAGTATTTTTGATGGTCCCGGGCTCATAACACCCCTGCCCGTAAAGCGCGGCTTGCTGATCTCCGAGAACCGAAGCGATCGGAATCCCCGAAGGCAGGAATCGCAAATCCGCAGATCCCACATGAGATGTATACCCGAAAATTGATCCGGAATTCTGCACGCTAGGAAGAACCGCAGATGGAATCCGGAGGATCTTTAAAAGTTCTTTGTCCCATTGAAATGTTCGAATATTAAAGATCAGCGTGCGCGAGGCATTCGTCATATCGGTGACGTGCGATTTTCCGCCAGTCAATTTCCAAATAAGCCAGCTGTCGATCGTTCCGAAACAAATATTCCCTTTTTGCGCGCGAGCTCTAAGACCTTTGATATTATCCAGGCACCATTTAATCTTCGTCCCCGAGAAATAAGGATCCATGACCAAGCCTGTTTTTCGTCGGAACATTGCCGAATGCCGTGACAATTTTCGGCATATATCCGACGTGCGCCGGCACTGCCAAACAATAGCGCGCGCTACGGGCTTGCCCGTCTTGCGGTTCCACAAAATGGTTGTTTCTCTTTGATTGGTAATGCCGATCGCCGCAATCTTTTTCGAAGAGACCCTGGATTTCCGGAGAACGCCCTTGATGACATCGACGCAGGACCTCCAGATTTCTTCGGCATCATGCTCAACCCAGCCGGGTTTTGGGAAATATTGCTTAAATTCTTTGTAGTCGCTGGCAACAATACACCCGTCTTGATCAAATAAAAAAGCCCTTGATCCCGTCGTCCCTTGGTCAAGCGCAAGAATAAATTGTTTTTGCATTGCCTTCTCCTTAAATGAGCGCATAACTTATGTCACCTTTTGTTCCATAAGTTATACACGCGAATTTAAAAAAAGGGCAACTCTTATCCGGAGTTGCCCTTAGAATTGTCACAACTTTCTAAACACATATTACGTTCATTCTATGACGAGAATTCTATTTTTTCAATCTCTACTTTATTTAACTGGTGGGTGCCATCAAATACTGATGAACACCCTCAGCGGCCGTCCGTCCTTCATGAATAGCCCAAACCACCAAAGATTGCCCACGGGTCATATCCCCGGCCGTGAAAACACCGGGTATACTGGTCATTTTACTTTGGTCCGCCTTAACATTGCCGCGGGCATCAAGATCAACGCCTAATTCCTCAATCATGCCGCTCTTAACCGGACCTATAAATCCCATTGCCAGGAAAACCAGGTCGACATCCATTTCAAATTCCGAACCCGGGAGCTCGCTCATCGGCCGGCGCCCGGTTTCCGGATCCGGATCCCCGAACTCTAAACGCGCCGCATGAAGTTTTTTAAGCTTACCGTTTTTTCCGCTGAATTTCTTCGTCATAACGCAATAATCGCGCGTGACGCCTTCTTCATGAGAAGTCGACGTTCTTTCAATAAGCGCCCATTGCGGCCATGGATTATCCGCTGCGCGTTCCTTCGGTGGTCGGGGCAATAGTTCGAATTGTTTAACCGCTTTTGCCCCCTGACGGTTAGACGTCCCGACACAATCGGATCCTGTATCCCCGCCGCCTAATACGACAACACGTTTCCCTTCCGCGGAAATTCTTTCTTTCCCGTCGACCTTTTTGCCGCGATTAACCCGGTTTTGCTGGGCTAAGAACTCCATCGCAAAATAAACGCCTTGCAGGTTTCTTCCCTCAATAGGCAAATCCCTAGACTGCTGTGCTCCGCCGCAAAGGACTAAACAATCAAATTTATTCTGTAATTCCTTCACAGAGACATCGACGCCGACATTTACTTTTGTTTTAAATTTAACACCTTCTTTCTCCATATACTTTAGGCGACGCTCAACAACCGTTTTCTCCAACTTGAAATCAGGAATACCCAGGGACAATAGCCCTCCGGGAACTTCGTCCTTTTCATAAACAGTTACCGTATGGCCGAACTTATTGAGCTGGTCGGCACAAGCAAGGCCCGCCGGGCCTGACCCTATAACAGCAACTGTTTTCCACGTGCGTACCTTAGGAGGCATGGGTTTCACCCATCCTTCCTTATAGGCTTTCTCGATAATAGAAACTTCTATATTTTTGATTGTAACTGCCGGGTCGTTGATCCCAAGAACACAAGCACTCTCGCAAGGGGCAGGACAGACTCGGCCCGTAAATTCAGGAAAATTATTGGTCTTCCACAGCCTCTTAAGGGCAGCTTCCCAAAGACCGCGAAAAACAAAATCATTCCAATCCGGAATAATATTGCCAATAGGGCAACCTTGTTGACAGAAAGGGATGCCACAGTCCATGCAGCGGGCACCTTGGATCTTGAGTGTTTCTTCAGGTATATCCTTATTAAACTCATCCCAGTGTTTGAGGCGCGCCTCAACAGGCTGCTTCTCAAAATCTTTCCTATCATATTTCATGAATCCGGTTACATCGCCCATCTCTTATTCCTTTTATAAAAATAAGAAGTGAGAAGAGGGAAGTAAGAAGCAATAACCGCCCACAAACCAAGAACAAGCCTTCTCAAAAAATACTTCTCTTTCTTTATAGCGTATTATCAAAATTTATAAATTTGAAAAACTCTTCAAAAAAGATTGATCTTTTCCAAATATCCCAACATGTTGCTGTTTTTGTCTTTTTCTTTTTTATTTCAATCGAACTTTTTAATTTCTACTTTCCTCGTCTTACTTCTCACTTCCTTCTTCTTACTTTCACTATTAATTCCCGTCGGCAACAATTGTTTCCGACACTAGATCCGCTTCATTAGGCAAGTTTTCTTCGGGTTTTCTTTCCTGCACCCCTTCAACAATCCGCCGGTAATCATTCGGATAAACTTTGACGAACTCCGGCAAGATATTCTCCCAGTTCTCCAGGATCCGCTTGGCCACGGCACTTTCAGTGAGCCGATGATGATTCTCAATAAGTTCACGAAGCTCATCAATGTCTTTCCCCTCTTCAACGGGAAAAAGATCCACCATTCCCATATTACAGCGTGTTTTGAATTCTCCGTCGCTATCCCAGACATAGGCAATGCCGCCGCTCATACCCGCCGCAAAATTGCGTCCGGTCCTTCCTAAAACAACAACGCGTCCGCCTGTCATGTACTCACATCCGTGATCGCCAACCCCTTCGACAACCGCGTTGGCCCCGCTGTTACGGACACAGAACCTTTCGCCGGCAACACCTTTAAAATAGGCTTCGCCGGAAATGGCCCCGTAAAGAACAACGTTGCCAACAAGTATGTTCTCTTCCGGAACAAATGTCGCTTTGTTTGACGGCCGAATAATAAGCCTCCCGCCGGATAACCCTTTACCGACATAATCATTGGCATCCCCGGCTAAAGTAAATGTCACACCACACGCGAGAAATGCCCCGAAACTCTGGCCGGCCGATCCGATAAATTTGATCCGGATCGTGTTCTCCGGAAGGCCGGCAAGCCCGTATCGACGGGCAATTTCACCGCTTAACATGGTTCCAACAGCGCGATTGGTATTTTTGATCTTACAATCAAACTGCCTGGGTTTTCGGCTATCAATGGCGTCTTCACAGCTTTCAATCAGCCGTCTATCCAAAACATCGTCGAGGTCGTGCTCTTGTTTTCCCACATGATGAATAGGAGTATTCTTAGAGACATCGGCCCTATGCAGGATATTCGTTAGATCAATGCCTTTGGCTTTCCAGTGATCAATAACATCCCTGGTCTCGAGCATATTAACACGCCCGATCAAATCCTCGAACTTGCGAAACCCTAACCCGGCCATGATCTCACGGACTTCTTCGGCAATAAACGTAAAGAAATTCACAACATGGCCAGGCTGTCCGGCAAAACGTTTTCGCAACTCCTTGTCTTGCGTTGCTATCCCAACCGAGCACGTATTTAAATGGCATTTGCGCAACAAAATACATCCCATACTGACTAACGCCATTGTCGCAAACCCAAACTCGTCAGCCCCCAGCATACCGGCAATGACAACATCTCTCCCTGTTTTTAATTGTCCGTCCGTCTGAACTCGGATCCTTCCGCGCAAGTCGTTCATCACTAAGACCTGCTGAGTTTCAGCTATTCCCAATTCCATAGGCAAACCGGCATGTTTGATTGAAGTTTGCGGAGAAGCCCCCGTCCCGCCTTCGTATCCGCTAATAAGAAGATGGTCAGCTTTTCCTTTGGAAACACCCGCGGCAATAGTCCCGACGCCAACTTCAGAGACAAGCTTGACGCTAATATCCGCTTTTGGATTGGCATTCTTAAGATCATAAATAAGCTGGGCCAAGTCTTCAATAGAGTAAATGTCATGATGCGGCGGCGGCGAGATAAGGCCAACACCGGGCGTCGTGTAACGTGTCGTGGCGATCTCTTTACTGACTTTATGCCCCGGCAGCTGTCCGCCCTCACCGGGCTTCGCTCCTTGCGCCATTTTGATCTGCAGCTGGTCAGCATTGACTAAATAGTCAATAGTCACCCCGAAACGCCCCTGCGCAACTTGTTTAATACGGCTCCGTCGCCAATCTCCGTTAGGGTCCTTTTTAAACCGTGCCGGATCTTCGCCTCCTTCGCCCGTATTGGAAAACGCCCCCAGGCGGTTCATGGCAATCGCAAGCGTTTCATGGGCCTCTTTCGATATGGACCCGTAGCTCATCGCCCCGGTCGCAAAACGCTTCACAATTTCAGAAGCAGGTTCAACTTCATCGATAGGAACAGCTTTTCTGTGTTTGAACTGAAGCAGCCCCCGGATATTGGCTAAATTCGTTTGCTGGTCATCGACCAATTTCGAATACTTTTTAAATACCTTATAATCCCCGGAACGCACCGCATGCCGCAAAAGCGCCACTGTCTGCGGATTTAACTGATGGTGCTCCCCGTTTTTCCGCCAGCGGTAATCGCCTCCCTCATCGAGAACCTCGTCGTAAATATTCTGGTTTTCATAGGCTTCGTCATGACGCTGGATCACTTCCTTGGCAATGACATGAAGACCGATGCCTCCCACGCGTGATGGCGTTCCCGTGAAATATCTTTCGACAACTCTCTTGCCTAGCCCAACAGCTTCAAAGATCTGTGCCCCGCAATAGGACTGAATCGTCGAGATCCCCATCTTAGAAATGATTTTGAAAAGGCCCTTGCGGGTTGCCTTGAAAAAGTTCTTGTGTGCCTCGGCATAGGTCAAATGCGCCGGATAGGTGCCTTTGTTGATCTGGTTCTCTAAGGTCTCAAAGGCAAGATACGGGTTCACCGCATTGGCGCCATACCCGATCAGAACGGCAAAATGATGCATCTCCCGCGCTTCTCCCGTCTCGATGACCAGGCTAACTTTCGTCCGCGTTCCCTGACGGATCAGGTGATGATGCAGTCCTGAACACGCCAGTAAAGACGGGATCGGGATATGATCCTTATCAACACCCCTGTCGGATAGAACAAGAATGCTGTATTCTTCGACAATAGCTTCATCGGCGCTTTTAAAAAGATCTCCGAGGGCTTTCTGCATGGCTTTCCTACCGCCTTTCTCATCCTCTGTATCGATCAGATCTTTCTTAAAAACGATCGATAATGTTGTTGCCTTCAATGGTCCCCGATCGACATAACGGATCCTCTCCAACTCATCATTCGTCACAATCGGCCGCGGGATCCTTAAGCGGTGGCAATGTCCGGGCGTTTCACCAAGAAGATTCCCTTCACCTCCAAGCATCACTGCTTCGTCCATGACCATTTCCTCGCGGATCGAATCAATGGGAGGATTGGTGACTTGAGCAAAAAGCTGTTTAAAGTAACTGAAGAGAAGCTCCGGCCGACGGGAAAGCACGGCAAGCGGAGTGTCATCTCCCATAGAACCTGTCGCCTCGATACCGTTAAGCGCCATCGGTTTTAAAAGAAGTTTTAGATCTTCGATCGTGTAGCCAAAGGTCTTTTGTTTCCGGTATAAAGTCTGGGCATCAAGGCCATGAACTTTTTTGGGCGCCGGCAAGTCTTTGACGTCTACGACATGGTTCTTAAGCCATTGTCCGTAAGGTTGCCGGGCCGCGTATTCTTTCTTAATGCGTTCATCATCGATGACGGTTCCCTCTTTAGTATCGACCAGGAATATCTTTCCCGGCTGTAGCCGCCCTTTAACAACAACTTGAGATTGGTCAATCGGAAAGGCTCCCGCTTCTGATGCCATGACCACGATATCATCTTTCGTGATCAGGTAACGCGACGGCCGCAGGCCATTACGATCCAGGACTGCGCCAATGCAGCGTCCGTCTGTAAAAACGATCGAAGCAGGACCATCCCACGGTTCCATCAGGCATGAATGGTATTCATAGAACGCTTTTTTCTCTTCACTCATGTCTTCGTTCCCGTTCCACACTTCGGGGATCATCATCATAATCGCGTGAGGCATAGACCTGCCTGACAATACAATCATCTCAAAAGCATTATCAAAAGTCGCCGAATCACTGGCATGCGGTTCAACAATCGGTAAAATTTTCTCGATATCTTCACCAAAGGCCTCAGAGACAAATTGCATTTCCCGGGCACGCATCCAGTTGACATTGCCCCTGAAGGTATTGATCTCCCCATTATGAGCGGTCATGCGGTAAGGATGCGCCAAAGCCCACGTCGGGAAAGTATTCGTGCTATAACGGGAGTGCGCCAGGGCAATGGCCGAGACCATATCAGGATCATCAAGATCTGTATAAAAAGGGCTTAGCTGCCCGGCGATTAATTGACCTTTGTAAACAATGGTCTTGCTTGAAAGGCTGCAAAAGTAATAATAATTTCTTTCCCTTAGGGTCGATTCCTGAACCGTGTTATAAAGCCTTTTTCGGATGACATAAAGTTTTCGGTCAAAGGCCGCTTGGGGAGTATGTATGCCCCGCTGGATAAAAATCTGTTTGAATGCCGGCATAACCGAACGGGCCACCCTTCCGATCTTCGTTTCATCATGGGGAACGTCTCTCCAGCCCAGGAATTTCTGCCCTTCCTCATGGATAATATGCTCAAACCATTGCTCGATGGTGTTGCGGTCCGCGGGGTTAAGCGGCAGAAAAACAATTCCTGTCGCGTAATCACCAAGCGCCGGCAATTGAATGTTCACCTTGGCGCATTCTTTCCGTAAGAAGATATCGGGCATCTGGATCAGAATGCCGGCCCCGTCCCCCGTCATGGAATCACAGCCACAAGCTCCCCGGTGAGACAAGTTTTCCAGGATCTTAAGGCCATTACGCACAATATCATGCGACTGAGCACCTTTCATGTGCGCAATGAAACCTACCCCGCAACTCTCATGCTCAAAGGCAGGATCATAAAGTCCTTTCTTTTTTGGATAAAATAGACTGCTCATATCTTTCTTCTCAAACAAACATAAAGGAGTCGAATGATCAAATCACTCAACCCCCTTATGTTCACTCGTCTTAAATTGCTTTTAAGAATTTATACGATTCCCGTAATTAGACCACGCCTTGATCTAACATAGAATCCGCGACTTTGACAAAACCAGCAATATTGGCACCCATCACATAGTTGCCCGGGCAACCATACTTTTGTGCCGCTTCAACACATTGAGTGTGAATGGCGTTCATGATGTCCTTTAACTTCTGGTCAACTTCTTCTCTGGTCCATGATAAGCGCTGCGAATTCTGGGACATTTCAAGCCCGGAAACAGCAACACCGCCGGCATTAGCCGCTTTCCCAGGCCCATAAAGGATATTCTTTTCAAGGTACAGATCAACAGCTTCCGGAGTCGAAGGCATGTTAGCCCCTTCGCTGATAATAAAACAGCCGTTATCGAGCAAAGTTTTCGCATCATTGCCATCAATCTCATTTTGTGTCGCGCTTGGAAACGCGCAATCACATTTAATGCTCCAGGGCCTTTCACCTTCCATGTACTTGCAGCCGAATCGTTCTGCATACTCTTTAATACGGCCGCGTCGCACATTCTTCAGGACATCAACAAAGGCAAGTTTTTCAGCATCGACACCATCCGGATCATAAACCGTTCCGCTGGAATCTGAAAGAGTGACAACTTTACCGCCCAGTTGATTGACTTTCTCAACGGTAAATTGAGCAACGTTCCCCGAACCGGAAACCGTAACGATCTTACGCTTCAAGCTGTCTTTGCGTGTCTTAAGCATTTCTTCGGCAAAGTAAACAGCCCCGTAACCCGTTGCTTCCGACCGGATCAGCGAGCCGCCCCAGTTCAATGCTTTACCGGTCAGTATTCCCGTAAATTCATTCCGTAAACGTTTGTACTGTCCATACATAAATCCGATTTCCCGGCCGCCTACGCCGATGTCACCGGCGGGAACGTCCGTATCAGGACCAATATGACGTTGAAGTTCTGTCATGAACGACTGACAAAAACGCATAACTTCATTATCTGATTTGCCCTTAGGATCAAAATCTGATCCACCTTTTCCGCCACCCATAGGAAGCGTCGTTAATGAATTCTTGAATACTTGCTCGAATCCAAGAAACTTCAGAATACTTTGGTTGACAGTAGGATGGAAACGTAATCCCCCTTTGTACGGCCCAATAGCACTGTTGAATTCGAAACGAAAACCACGGTTGACTTGAACATTCCCCTTATCATCCACCCAAGGAACACGGAATATGATCTGTCGTTCCGGTTCAACAATACGTTCCAATATAGAAGCCTCTTCGTATTTCTTATTATTTTCTAATACCGGCCCCAAGGACCCAAGAACCTCGATAACAGCCTGCTGGAATTCTAATTCACCCGGATTTCTTTTTTTGACAAGTTCAATAACTCTTGCTACATAAGCATTTTGGTTTCCCATATTCGCTTCCCTTTCAATAGCTCCTGATGCGCAAGCATTTTGATTTTCCATTCTTCTTTCTCCTTTTTATTTCTCCTGATTTACACTAAAACCCGCCTTTCAGGAATTTTCTTGAATTTGAATTCTGTAAGTTCTATTCCTTCGGACTATTCTTCCTATTGACCTTTAAAATTCCTTATACCGATTTGTGATGGGAAGGCGCCAGTCTTTACCGAAAGCGCGGGGCGTTATTTTTATCCCCGGGGGAGCCTGCCGGCGTTTATACTCACTGCGGTCCACCATCGTTACGATATTCTTAACTAAATCAAGATTATTTTTCCGAGCCATTTTCCTAAATGACCAATGCTTCTCAATATATTCCTTGATCATGTCATCTAATACATCATAAGGAGGCAAACTATCCTGATCTTTTTGATTTGCTCGGAGTTCTGCGGAAGGAGCTCTTTTCAAAACACTAGCCGGGATCACGCTTTTTCCTTTGAGGTTCTTAAGCTTTGCTAAATCATATACTTTTGTTTTTGGCACATCCTTGATCACCGCGAATCCGCCTGTCATATCCCCATAAAGCGTGCAATAACCTACAGCAACCTCACTTTTATTCCCTGTTGTCAAAACCAGCCATCCGAATTTATTCGAAAAAGTCATGAGGATGTCTCCCCGTATCCTGGCCTGAAGATTTTCTTCAGCTAATCCGGGTTTTGTCTCTTTCAATTTATTCTTCAGTTCGAATAAATATACCTTAAATATCCTCTCGATGGGAACCTCGATCAAACGAACCCCCAAATTGTCTGATAACTTTTTAGCATCCGTCCTTGTCCCCTTCGATGTATATTGCGACGGCATAGTTACTCCGATAACATTATCTTTACCCAACGCGTCAACCGCTATGGCCGCAACAAGTGAAGAATCAATGCCTCCGCTTAATCCTAAAACAGCTTCTTGAAATCCGTTTTTCCGGGCATAATCACGTGTTCCCAAAACTAACGCCTGATAGATACGTTCATCCCGGTTCAACCTCTTAGACAGGTGTTTCCTGATCGGTTGTTTTTCTTCTCTGGGTAAACTTCGGTTAACAGAAACAATATCTGATATTTGTGTTTCCCCCCCCCGTGAATGACCTATATCTATATCCACGACGATCAAATCCTCATCGAATTGTTTGCCAGAAGCAATAATCTCTCCCTTAGGATTTATAATAAGACTACCGCCGTCAAAAACAAGCTCATCTTGCCCGCCGATAAGATTCACATAACAAACAAATGCCCTTGCCTTCCTGGCGCGCTTTTTTAAAAGCTTTTCTCTTTCTTTCAGTTTGCCAACGTCATAAGGCGAAGCGGAAAGATTGATCAATAATCGGGCGCCTGCACGCACTTGCCTTTGGCATGCCCCTTTCTTGGCCCACATATCTTCACAAATGCTTATGCCAAAACATTTTTTATCAATAGAAAAGATCTTATTATTCTTTCCCGATTCAAAATATCTTTTTTCGTCAAAAACGCCGTAATTAGGAAGCTCTTCTTTCCGGTAAACGCCTTTTAACCGCCTGTCGCAGATAACCGCAGCGGCATTATATAGCTTCTTTTTTTTATCAATATCAACAAAGCCAACGATAGCCGTAATTCCTGTCGTCTTTGTCATCAAAGAACGTAAAACTTTGATATTATCCCGCACGAAATGATCTTTATATAAAAGATCTTCCGGCGGATATCCGCAAATAGCCAGCTCCGGAAAAACAACGATATCCGTATTTTGCTTCTTGGCTCGACGAATATTATTCTCGATCTTCTGCCGGTTTCCGGTCAGATCACCCACCGTGGAATTCATTTGAGCGGCCGCGATCCTGATCATAGGATTTGTCCCGTTATGCGCGCGTTTTTTTGCTTTTTCGGTCTTGAATAATTTTTAGAAAATTATTGTATATCGTATCAGCATTCGCGCGGAAAAGGCCTTCCTTCTGCTGATACTTTTCGATCATAATCCGTTTTTGCTGCGCCCGGAAAGGATCTTCTTCGCCAAAATAAGTTTCAGTCCATTTGCGTATTGTCGATTCGATGACCTCAATATGAAACTGCAAACCATAGGCAACAGAACCGATTCTAAAAGCTTGCTGGGGGCAGCCCCCTGAAGAAGCTAAAAGTTCCGCTCCGGACGGAAGATCTGACATGTCATCATGCCATTGAAAAACGTCTATTGTCTCTTCAAGCCCTTTAAATAAAGGGTCTTTTTTTCCGTCGTCGGTAAACCGGACAGGAAAGAGCCCGATTTCTTTCTCGGGAGACTGATTGACTTTTGCTTCACACGCCTTAGCTAATAATTGCGAGCCTAAACATATGCCAAGAAATGGAATTTCCTGGGTAACGACATTCTTTAAGAATACGTGCTCGTCTTTTAGAAAAGGATATTTTTCTTCTTCGTAAACATTGATCGGGCCGCCTAGGCTTATGATCGCTTCGATATTGCCGATATCTTCCGGGAGAGAATCTCCGTTCTGCAGCTCAATCGTTTGAGTTTGAAGGCCTTGCCCTTCAAAGAACTCTTTAAGAGTTTCAGGACCTTCAATATCAATATGTTTAATAAACAAAATCATTAACCCCTCCTAACCTTAGGAAAAAGCGGATAGTATCCATTCAAAAATAATTACGCTTAATTTCCTCCGATACTATCCGCTTTTTCCATCTTTTTATTTATTAAACTTAAGTAATAAACAGCATCTCAGCATAAGACGGTAGCGGCCAGCTATCGGCGGGAACTAGGCCTTCTAATATATCAACAATTTCACGTAATGCTTCCGTACTTGTTTTCATTTTCTGAATAGAATCACCCTTCAGCGCCGCTTCAAGGTTACTGACAGCGGTGATAGCTTTTTCAGTCTCCTTAGAAACATCCTTGAGAAGTTTTCTGCTTGCCGTTGACTTTATCTTATTAATACTCTCGACGGTCTTGATCGTTTCAGCCAGTTCAATTTGATAATCCATCGCAACCGGAATGATCGTTGTTTTGGCCATATCCGCGGCAAGCCCGGCTTCATAGCGGATAATTGTTTCGTAGGTTTCCATATAAACCTCATACCTTGAAAACAATTCCGTCTTGGTCAGAACGCCCTGTTTTTCGCATAAGCTGACAACTGCCGGATCTTTGGTCACTTTAAGCGCTTCAGGAGTTGTTTTCAAATTGGGCAACCCTCGCCTCTTGGCCTCTTTCACCCAAGCTTCAGTATAATTATCTCCATTGAAAATAACCCTCTTATGCTTCTTTATAATGTCCTGAAGGAGTTTTTGTACGGTTTTATTCATATTCTTGTTTGATTTCTTTGCAGTTTCCAATTTTGTGCAGATCTCATCGAGCGCACCAGCCGCGATCGTATTGATCACAACATTCGGGCCTGCCAAGCTTGCCGCAGAACCGACCGCGCGAAACTCAAACTTCGACCCTGTAAAAGCAAATGGAGAAGTCCTGTTCCGGTCGGAAGCATGACGCGGTAAACCCGGCAGAGAATCAACCCCGACCGCTAATGTCCCGCCTTTTTTTGAACTCTTAACGCCGGATCCTTTTTCGATCTGCTCGATGATATCATTCAACTGCTCACCAAGATAGATCGAAATGATTGCCGGTGGAGCTTCATGAGACCCTAAACGATGATCATTACCGGCTGACGCTACAGAAGCCCGCAGAAAAGCAGCATGCTCATCAACGGCTTTAATGACAGCACAAAGCATGATCAAAAATCGCTCATTTTCATGAGGATTATCGCCGGGAGATAACCAATTTTTTCCATCCGGACCGGTCACGGACCAGTTGCAATGTTTCCCGGATCCGTTAATACCGGCAAACGGCTTCTCATGCAACAAACATACTAACCCATGACGTTTAGCAACTTTCTGCATCACTTCCATGGTAAGCATATTATGATCAACCGCGAGGTTCTGGTTCTCGAAGATCGGAGCAACCTCATACTGCCCGGGAGCCACCTCATTGTGGCGTGTTTTAAGCGGCGTACCCAACTTCCACATCTCACGGTCAAGATCCTCCATAAAACCGATAACACGATCTTTAATGGCCCCAAAATAATGGTCCGCCATTTGCTGATGTTTCGCAGGTTCTTTCCCGAAGAGCGTGCGACCCGTCTGGATAAGATCGATCCTCTGATGATAGAAATCTCTATCAATTAAGAAATATTCCTGTTCACCTCCCAGCGTAGAGAAGGCATTTTGGGTGATTTTGATGCCGAGCACTTTAGCCAATCGGGCAACTTGCCTGGAAATAGCCTTCATTGATCTTAATAAAGGCGTCTTTTTATCCAAAGCTTCCCCGTTCCATCCAACAAAATAAGTCGGAATACAAAGAGTCGCCCCACGCGCTCCTTCTTTAACAAACGCCGGACTCGTCGGATCCCAGCCAGTATATCCACGAGCTTCAAACGTAGGACGAAGGCCTCCCGATGGAAAACTGGAAGCATCCGGTTCACCCTGGATGAGCGCATTTCCGGAGAATTCCAAAATAACTCCACCCTCACCATCTAACTCGATAAAAGAATCATGCTTTTCAGCTGTTAGACCGGTAAGCGGCTGGAACCAATGCGTGTAGTGAGTAGCCCCTTTTGAAACCGCCCAGTTTTTCATCGCTTCTGCCACTTCATCGGCAATACTGGGATCTAACGGACCGCTATTTTTGATCGCTTCGCTTAACGATTTATAGGCCTTTTCCGAGAGATAATTACGCATGACCTTAAGCCCAAAAACATTATCTCCATAATAATCCGCAACTGTTCTCTGCCCGCTTTCAGTTGTCATAATTTGTTTCCCTTCAATATTTGAAATATCAATTGCACTTATTCTCGTTCTCATTGTTTTCTCCCCTTTTCTGAAATTTGCCTTGCAATGAACTGCCTGATAATCACAGGTACCGTGTTTTTCTTCGAAAAAGGCCTATTCCAGAAAATTGCATCGTTAGGGAAGCTTTTAATAAAAAGTCCTCTTCGCACAGTTTTACCTTTGCTCAGAGGACCTCAATGCCCTTACTCTTAACACCAGAACATCTCTTTTACCACACCGCCCATCCCTTTAAAGACATCTTTACCTTAAAAAGTAAGATAGATAAATATACAACCAGTGTATATTTTTGTCAAGATTTTTCTGGGGCCCAATCCCTTTATTTACTTAAGGATACGGCCTTCAAGAGACCTCTTCTACTGCCCTTTTCCAAAGACCTTATTGATGATCAAAAAACAGACTATAATGCTGATTGAATATTACTACCCTATCGCATCGCTCCCTTCTTCTCCTGTACGGATACGTACACAACGTTCCAGATTTAGGACAAATATCTTCCCATCTCCGATTTGATCCATTCTCGCACCTTTGACGATCGCCTGAATAGTCGGCTCAACAAACTCCGCATTAACAGCGATTTCAAAGCGCACCTTTTTAAGAAGATTGACCTCATGGACAATCCCCCGATAAGTTTCTTTAAAACCTTTTTGCTGTCCGCATCCTAGAACATTGGTAACGGTCATCTTATGTATTTCCGCATCAAAAAGCGCCTTCTTAACATCAGGCAACTTGTGCGGCTGGATCATTGCTATAATAAGTTTCATAATAATATCCTCCTTAATTAAGGAAATTTCCTGGTTTATAGTTAATTACACTTCTCGTTATTTTTAAAACCAACCCAGGCTCAACATTCTCTCTTAAGAATTACTGAATATCTGGAACCCGGAATAAGCTTCCATTCCATGCTCAGAAATATCCAACCCTTTTAATTCTTCTTCCGGTGTTACTCGCAGGCCACCGATTGATTTTATGACATTAAATAGAATAAGTCCCGTTAAGAATGCCCATAGGAAACAGGCCACTACCCCAATAAGTTGGGTTGTCATCTGACTCATCCCACCACCATATAATAACCCGCCATTTGCATCACCAATGCCCAGAACCTTTTCCGCGTTAAATAATCCGCAGGATAAAGTGCCCCAAGCGCCACAAACACCATGAGCAGAAACAGCTCCAACCGGATCATCAACCTTAAGAACTCTGTCGATGAAAATAACGCTGAGCACAACTAACACCCCGCCAATAAGCCCTATCCAAATAGAACCCATCGGTGTCACAGTGTAACATGGAGCTGTAATGGAGACCAGTCCTGCTAATGCGCCGTTTAATGACATTGAAGCATCAGGTTTTTTGAATAAGATCCAAGATGTTACCATAGCGGCTATTGCACCGGCGGCAGCTGCCAGATTAGTTGTAACAGCTACACGTCCGATCTCGCCATTACCTACCGTTGTTGAACCCGGGTTGAAACCAAACCAGCCAAACCAAAGAATAAACAGGCCTAGCGCTGCTAAGGTGAGATTGTGGCCTAATATTGCTTTCGGTTCCCCATCGGGGCTATATTTCCCAAGACGCGGACCTAGTACAATAGCGCCGGCCAGAGCCAGCCAACCGCCTACGGAATGGACAACCGTGGAGCCTGCAAAATCACAAAAAGGTGTGGTTAAATTTTCTAACCACCCGCCTCCATCTAATAGTCCTCCCCATGCCCAAGAACCAAAGATCGGGTAAATAAACGCGCAGATAAAAACGCTGTAGCTTAAGTACGCGCTAAATTTAGTCCGGCCAGCCATCGCGCCGGAGACGATCGTTGCCGCGGTTCCGGCAAAAACTGTCTGAAAAAATAAAAAACTATAATTCCAATGCTCTGCGTCACCCAAAACGCCGTCTAACATAAAATTAGTTGTCCCAAAAAAGCCATTGGAAACGCCGAACATCAGGCCAAAACCAATTAAGAAGAAGGCAATGGACCCGATAGAAAAATCCATAAGATTTTTCATAAGGATGTTTATAGCATTTTTTGCGCGCGTGAAACCTGCTTCAACCATGGCAAAGCCGGCCTGCATAAAAAAGACCAAAAATGCCGCAACACAGGTCCATACAATATTCAAATTAGTTTGCAATCCCTCAATTGCTTTGGCATTAGCAGCAGCATCTTCCGCGAACGCCGGTAATGCGCCATATAGCAGTACCAAAACTGAAAGTGGGAGTGTGTTATATACACCTTTGATAAGTTTACGTAACATCATAGTTTTCTCCTTTCTTGCAAGAAAATCGTTTACACGATGACTTTTGAACGACTTTCTAGTACTTTTGGAAATTTTTACAATTTCCTAAAGTGTTAAAAGCTAAAAGCCAATGAGACTCCGCTATAGAATTGCTCCTTTTGATCGTTACCTCCACCCGACGCCAGATCATCAAACGGGACACTGTATCCAATATTCGAACCTACAGTGATTTTCTCAGATAAAGGAACGGCCAATCCAACTGTTGACAACAGATAACTACCGATTCCGTCAATAAAGGCATTATCGTTATGACCGTATTCCAATCCAAGGTCTAAAGTCACACCATAATCCTCAATCAGATCGAAACTATGCCCTATTCCAGCCATGATATAATTCCCATCAGCGCCACCTTGAGCTTCGTCTTCATAGTCGTTATACCATGTAATATAAGGCGAAAGTATGGTATCAAAGGCAATTCCTAGGTAGAATTCCTTAGAATATAGATCAGCTTCTGGAAAGCCATACCATGTATGTCCTAGAGAGAAGCTAACCTTTTCTAGGTTCCTCCCTAAGAACCCCAGATCAAAACCATACCCTATCCATCCATCAACCTCATCTGAAGCCAAGCCATCCTCTGATTCAATGTCCCAGCTCCCCCAAAAACCACCTTCAAAACCACTAGACGCAATCGTTATTCCCGGCTGAAGAACGTTATCATCGTCTAAAAGAAAGCCTCTCCACACATATTTACTATAGAAGTCGATGGATGCAGAAACTTCAACTTCAATACCTTCATCTTTTAGATAATCCCCCAACAACGTTTTAGACTCTGCCCTGGCACTCGAGGTCAAAAGACCAAAAGTAACCACAGAAATAATTGCAATTGTTAATGCTCTCGTTTTCATTTTTACTCCTTTCATTTTCCAAAGATCCGTTTACTAATTTTGCATCTTCTTACAGCGTACAAAGAAGATGTTCAAAAGGCGGCTTTGTCTTTTTATGAATTTTGTCCTTAAAAACAAAAAATCCTCTCCAAAAGCTATTCACAGCTTCCAAAGAGGACGTCTTCGCCCTTCGAATGTCTATTCTATGATGAAGAGATTGGCGGATTACCCCAAGACCTTCAACCCCTACTCTTATATTGTTGGGGTTATCTCACCAATAAGTTTACGCCGCATACCCTTCATTGCGCCGCAAACTTAGGACACGGCAAAATCGCTTCTATGATAACTCCAATGCGATTTTCATACTCAGAAAAGCATTAAGCTTTTCTGGGCATGAAAAAAGCCCGACCTCCGCTTACTTTTCGCGGTTTGCCGGACTGCTTTGCCCCTCTTTAAACCCGCCTAAAACCATCAATGGTTCTGACTTTTCAACTTCTTAGACATCTGAAGTATACAAACTATTGTAACCTTTGTCAAGCTCTTTTCTTAAATTTCTTAAATTTCTTCTTAAATTTCTTTCAGCACATACAAATTCTCGACGAAAACCCTATTATTCCATCATCTGAACAATGTCTTGAATCCTATCTTGAGCCATTACCTGCCGCGTCTGTTGTTCCATTTTTCGCAAATCCACAGATTCAATAAAATTCTGGATCGTAGGAATATAGCAAGGATCAAGACTGAATCTTCTTATGCCTATACCCAATAAATATCGGATATACCGCGCTTCATGGGCCATATCGCCGCAAATAGAAATTTCTTTTTTATGTTTTTGAGCCGCCTCTACTACTTTCTTCAAAGCCCTTAACACCGAAGGATGCTCGGGCAAATAATGCTCGGAAACTTTCTCATTAGTTCGATCGACCGCCAGCAGATATTGGATGAAATCGTTTGTGCCGATACTAAAGAAATCTACTTCCCGGGCCAAAGCCTCAATAATCTCCAAGACAGCCGGCAACTCTACCATTATCCCGATTTTGGGATTGCGATGGCAAGGGATTTGTCTTTTTTGTAAATCTCTAAGACACTCCTCTACAATAGCTTTGGCCTCAAGAAATTCATCTAAAGAGGAAATCATCGGAAACATTATTTGAATCTTCGCGTTCCGCCCTGCCCTCAAAATAGCCATCAACTGTTGCATAAAAATATCTTTATGCTTAAGCGAAAACCGGATAGACCGCATCCCCAGAAAAGGATTTTCCTCTTTACTATGGTTATAATAGGAAAGGACCTTGTCTCCCCCTATATCCAAAGTGCGAAATGTAATCTCTTGGCCCGGCATACCTTCCACCAATTTCTTATAAACCGTAAATTGCTCTTCTTCGCTTGGAAAATTCGAACGCACGATGAAAGGAAACTCTGTCCGGTAAAGCCCTATGCCTTCCGCCTTAAAAGCCCGGGCTAATTTTAAATCACTCAATAAGTTAATATTAGCAAGCAATTGAATGTTGACTCCGTCTTTCGTATACGTCACCTCTTTTACGGAATCTTTTAAAGAGAAGATATCCTGCCTTTCTTTTTCTCTTTTCCGGAAAGAATCAACAATGTCCCGCGAAGGATCAATATAAATATTTCCCTGCTCGGCATCCATCAAAACAGGAGTGCGTGGATCCATATTCAAAAGAAGATCTTCATCGGCAATGATAAGCGGTATCCGCAAAGACCGGGATAAAATGGAAAGATGTGAGGTGACCCCTCCGCTTAAAAGAATAATTCCGGCTACCCCCTGAGAAGATAATTTTAATATTTCCGAAGGAAAAAGTTCACGCGCAACAACAATCTTTTCATTATGCTCCGCCTTCCCTTCGGGGATTCCCCGCAAATTATCCATCAACCGTCTGCCCACATCTTTGACATCCTGTTTTTTCTCTCTTAAATGGGGATGAGAAAGTCGTTCAAACATATCGACATATCGTCTTACTGTATGGATAATCGCCTCGGCCGGATCATAATGCTCATCATTAATCAGTTTCTCAATAGCCTCAAGAAACGTTTGGTCTTTAAGCATCAGGATCTGAGCAGTAAAAATAAGCGAAGCCACATCAGAAAGTTTGGCCTCAACTTGCTGTTGCAAATCCTCCAACTGCTTTTCGGTTAACCTGACAGCACGATGAAAATCTTCTAACGAATACACTCGTTCATTTCCTTCTTTTCGCGCATCCAAATCCACAGACACCTCTTCCCATACAACTCCCTCGGCAAACGCCAACCCTTGCGATCCGACCTTTCCTTTAACAAGCTTTAAGGGTTGTCCATTTCCAATTTTTTTATTTGTCAGTTTCTGAACATTAAGCTCCATTAACATCTTTGTTGTTTCAATGATGTTGGCTAATTGTGATGTGATCGCCCGAAAAGCCTTAATGTCCTCTTCATCAAAATAATTTTTCTGTACATTTTGAATAACAATAACCCCGATTCGCATCTGTCCGCGTAATATTGGAACGGCCAAAAACGATTCATATGGATCTTCCCCGATATCAGGAAAATAGCGATATCCCGGACTGCTGCTTGCATTTTTCTTACAAATCGGCCGCATTTCTTTAAGGGCTATACCCGTTAACCCTTCACCCAACCGAAGCTTAACAATACCGATCGAAGCAGGATTAAGCCCTTTGGTCGCTTTCAAGACGATCTCCCGCATCTGTTCATCAAACAGATAAACCGAACAAACATCTGAATGCATATGTTCGGCAATCATTTCAACAATTTTTTGCAAAAACACTTCCAAGCTGGTAACATCTTTAAAAAGTCCGCTTAGTTCTCCAACGTCACATATTAATTTTGTATGATCGCGTTTTTTCATCATTTTTCCTCCTGAAAATAAAAAATCCCGATTCCTCTCCTCCGAGATTAATCAGGCTCCATTGCCTAAATGCTTCTTTCGTGAAATTTCTTCCTCAGTGAACACTGTCGCCATCTTCAGAAATAACCACTTAATAACACAATAAACATATTCGATAAAATATCTTTTGTCAAGTCCTAACAAAGATCCGTTTCTAGAGGCGCCCTGTAGAGAAGAAAAAAAGACTGATTCATTATGAATATTTACCTAACCAAGCGACGCCTAGTCTCGATTCTAAATCATTTATTTTAGTTTTAATCTCATCCATTGCTTTAATTTTTGATGATGCTGAGACGTCCGCTTCTGACAATCTGAATTCTTTTTCTTTAATAAATTCCTCAGGCTCATCAATTTTTGGTTTTAGTTTGTACAGAGCATCCTGCGATTTGACTTTTTCAACATCCGTGCCCCTTCCAAACAGTTCTTCTGCGGTAAGTATCTTTTTCGACGAAGAAGTCATTATCTTAATATTTGTTTTGAAAACTTCTCAATTGCAGTTTGAGTTTTATTATCTAACTCTTCACCATATTTCGAATATGAATAATGAACAATGCCGAAAGGATGAATGTTTTCATTAGGAATGAGTGTCGTTGGGACAGGGACGCAGGTCATCCCCATATACATACCAAATGTTTGAATTGCCTGAAGGCATAAGTCTCCACCACCCTGGGGGTTTCCAACCGATGTAAAAGCGACAAGTTTTTTACCTGCGAGTTCTGCCTTTATCCAGTACTTAGCAGCTGAGTCCATATAGGCCTTTATTTCGGCTGAAACATTACCGAAATATGTTGGCGAGCCCATAACGACGAGATCGCTTTCAAGCATAACCGCAGGGGTGGCAATAGAAAGATTCATCATATTTTTTAAGTTTTCTTTGGCTATAGAGGGTGTATTTTCCTGTTTTGTCCAGTCGGAATCAGCTACTCGATATAAAGACACATTTTGGTCTTTCGTTTTTAGGTTTTTATAAAAAATTTTAGCTATTAAATAGTTATTTGCACATACACTGTGAAAAATAATAGATATTTTCATAACCGCTTTTCCTTTTGTTTGAGAATTCCTTTTGACCGGATATCCATTACTTCTTCCAAGGCTATTTAAAATAAAACATCTTCCTGTTCCCCGGCACAAATAATATTCAGGCAAAATGTATGCTTACAATTAGATCAACCAAGACTCTATAGAACATTTTTTATATTATGACACTTTCAAAGTCTTTATCTTTAGATAATTCTATATGAGTTTTTTGCCACTCACTATCGTTCTGCTTTGGAAAATCTTTACGATAATGGACACCACGGCTTTCTCTTCTTATAAGAGCTGCTTTTTGCATGAGCTTTGCTATTTGAAGCATATTTTGCAATTCCCAAGCCTTAGGATGAGAAAACTCCTTTTCCATTACATAGGAAGACCAGGAATCGATTTTTTCCTGAGCTTCTAAAAGGGTTTTTCCCTCCCTTTCAATGCCCAAATGCCTTGACATCAAGCTTTTTAAAGAATTTTTGATATCTTCTTTATCTAAGTCCAAATCTTTTGAATTACCATAATCCATAATACTACTAATTTCCGGAACATCCTTAACCCTTCCTCCACTCCCTATACTCTTACCCACCGAGAAACCTGTCCTAAATCCAAAAACCATGCCTTCAAGGAGAGAATTACTCGCCAGACGATTAGCTCCATGCAGTCCCGAGCAAGCTGTCTCTCCACAGGCATACAAATTCTCGACATTAGTCTCTCCATTCATAGCTATCTTTATTCCACCTATCATATAATGAGCGGTTGGCCGAACCGGTATAAGGTCTTTCTTAATATCAATACCCAAAGAAAAACAAACCCTCATTATGCTTGGAAAACGATTTTCTAAAAACTTGGGGTCGAGGTGAGTGATATCCAAATATACATGAGTATCATTACTTTTCTTCATCTCTCTTAGGATCGCCCTTGAAACTACATCTCTGGGTGCAAGTTCTCCATCCTCATGGTACTTATTCATAAACCTTTCCCCATATTTATTCTTCAATATTCCCCCTTCACCCCGAAGCGCTTCAGAAATAAGCATTCGTGCGGCCCCGGCAATATATAAGGTGGTTGGATGGAATTGCACAAATTCCATATCCATAAGCTTAGCCCCTGCTCTAAAAGCAATGGCTATTCCACACCCCGTGGCAACAATGGCGTTAGTAGTTTCTCGATAAATTTGCCCGATTCCACCCGTAGCCAATATCGTCTTTTGAGCATAGACTACCTTTTTTCCCTCCTTTTCACACACAAAGACACCAAAACAAACTCCATTTTTCTGTAATAAGTCTATGGCAAAGGTGTGTTCCAGAATTTTGATATTCTTATTCTCTTTGACCTTAAGAATTAAGGTTTTTTCTATTTCAGCGCCCGTTGCATCGCCTTTGGCATGGATTATCCTTCGCATATTATGACCCGCCTCTTGAGTAAATGAAAGACCTTCACCCTCCTTATCAAAGTTCGCGCCCCACTGAATCAATTCTTGAACCCGGGAGGGGCCTTCATCTACCAATATCCTAACTGCCTCTTCATTGCATAAACCACTTCCCACCCTTAATGTATCCTCAGCATGTCCTTTAAACGAATCCTCTCTGGATAAAACCACGGCTATTCCACCTTGTGCTTGTTCAGTATTACTATCTTGAAGCTTATCTTTTGTTATTATTAAAACCTTCGCATATTTAGCTGCTTCAATTGCAGCACAAAGCCCAGCAACACCGCTTCCAATAATTAGAATATCTGTATGTGTAGAAAGAATATTTTTTGTATCAAATGATATCAAGAATTCTTTTTTCATTCGTTATTTAATCTCTTTCACTAGCACGATTCATCATATTGACAACTGCATTGAGCGCTTCTTTTTTATGTTACCAGTAAACTAATAAAAATACAGTCATTAATATCCTAGATGGACTTTTCATAATCAGCTTCTCTTTTTGGAATAATAAAGATTGCCAAAACCTCTGCTAGCAACTCGCCTTTATCACTTTTTACTTCAACCTCGCCGAAAACAAAATTCTTTTTCTGATCCATTAGTTTCGCTTCCGCAAAATGTTGTTCAACCAGCTACAATATTCTCAGAACTCAAAAAAACAGGGATGGACGCCTCATAAAATCGCGGAGATATTTAAGGAAATTAGAAGCACAATTGGTTAGAATATTAGTCAAGTAAAAGCAAGCGCAAAAAACACCAAAAAACGTATCATATCCTAAAATCATCGGATTATGTGAATTCAATAACCTAAAAAATATGGTAGCCATAACGAAAAATTAGTATGCAAACGAATGACAAAATATGCAACACCGGACTTCCAGGTCTGGACGACATTTTAAAATTAATCCTATTATAATTAATCGTTTGGTTATTTTAATATTCGTTGAACTTGTTTTGACAAAATCACACATTTTACAGCAATCCCTCCGCTTTTATTTTTCAACTTTAGTGTTTATTTCCCCTTTTGTAACTCGTCCATCAGGATGATCGACTCGGCAATTTCTTTCATTGATTTGCAGGAGTCCATGCTTTTTTTGTGGATCAGTTTATGCGCTTCCTCCTCGGTCGAATGGCTCAAACGCATTATGATCCCCTTAGCCCGTTCAATAAGCTTACGCGTCTTTAAGGCTTCTTTAGCCTTAAGGGCCTCTTTCATTAAATGTGTGTTCTCAACAGCAACCGCCGCCTGATTGGCAACCATCTGCAAGACATCAATTTCGTCCTGTGTAAAGGTATGGGGATTCTTCATATACACATTGATAACACCGATAGCCTTGTCCTTGACCACCATCGGAACAGAAAGCATGGAGGTGAGATTTTCCCTTACGGCTAAATCGCGGAATCCATATTTTTCTTCTTTGCGTACATCATAAACCGTAATGGGTTTCTTTATCCTCATGGCCTCGCCAGCCACGCTTCCATGAGCCTTAACATTGGGTTTCCTCTGATATTCGAGGCTTAAACTTTGAGAAGCTTTTATAAAAAGTTCATTTTGTTTTTCATCCAAAAGCATGATAGAGCAAATCTTGGAATTCAGCATCTCCGCCGTAACAACGACAATAAGATCGAGGATCTCATCAAGATAGTTTTCGGAAGTAATCGACTGGCTGACCTTCACTAAACTATCAAACTGGAGGGCCTTTTGCTTGATATCTTCGAAAAGACGGGCGTGCTCGATAACGCCGCTGATCTGCTTAGCGATCAACGTAATGAGGCTGACCGTATTCGCCGCGTATTCATGAACTTTTTTATGCTGGACATTGACAACACCGATGGCCTTGTCTTTGTGCACAATCGGAACAGAAAGGAACGCCTCATAGCGGTCTTCGGGAAGCACATCAAAATTCTTAAACCGTTTATCTTTGTAGGCGTTCTTCTTTATCGCAACCGGTTTATTTTCCTGGGCAACCCACCCGGTAATTCCCTCGCCGGTCTTCAAGTGTACTTTTCCCAGCTCTTTTTTATGGGGGGTTTTGGAAGCCATTAAAACAAGCCTTTTCTTTTTATCATCAAAGAGATAGATAAAAACAGAATCCGCTTTCGTCGCCCCGGTCATAACACCGACGACTTCTTTGAGAACCACAGTCAGATCGAGCTGTGAGTTCGTAATCTCAACGATCTTGCGCAGAATCTTAAGCTCCTGGCTCTGGCTGATATTCAACTGATTATTTTTTTCTTTTTTTCTAACCATAATTATCCTATACTGCAGTTATGAGTTATCTTATCACTTTCCTTATATTTAGTCTCTGCTTTTTAGGCATGGCTCTGGGTCTTATCCTTGCCAAAAAAACCCTTAAAAAAGGATGCTCTACGGACCCGGATTCTTGCGCCTGCGAAGAAGAAGGCAAGGCCCCTTTCTCCCGCGATCAATAAATCAGCATATAGCGCTTAGCTGTACACGAAACACTGGAATGTTAACCAAACGAGTCATAGGCGATCATTTCCGGAGGAACGCCAAGGGAATCGAGCATTTCCTGCACGGCATCGATCATCAAGGGCGGACCACAAAGGTAATATTCAACCTCTTCGGGCTCTTTGTGGTTTTTGAGATAATTTTCATACAGGACACTGTGGATAAACCCAGTCGGCCCAATCCAATTATCTTCCGGAAGAGCGTCGGATAAAGCAACATTGTAAGAAAAATTAGAAAAGTTCTTTGTGATGCCCTTAAACTCATCGTCGTAAAACATCTCTCTTTTGGAACGCGCCCCGTACCAAAAACTCACTTTGCGGTCCCGCGTGTGAAGCGTGTTAAATAAATGAAAGAGATGGCTCCTCATCGGGGCCATTCCGGCGCCGCCTCCGACATAAACCATTTCACGTTTCGTCTCTTTAATAGAGAATTCGCCATAAGGTCCGCTGATCGTGACTTTATCCCCGGGCTTTAAATTAAAGATATAAGAAGATGCTTTGCCTACCGGCAAATGCGGGTTGCTTGGCGGTGGCGTTGCGATGCGGACATTAAGCATGATAATATTATTTTCGGCAGGATAACTGGCCATTGAGTACGCCCGGAAAATAGGCTCGTCATTATCGGCTTTCAGGTCCCAGAGATGATATTTCTCCCAATCAGAACGATACTCTTCTTCGACATCAAATTCTTTGTAACTCAACGTATACAGCGGGATGTCGATCTGGATATATCCTCCGGCCTGAAAGTCCATTGTTTGCCCCGCAGGCAATTCGATAATTAACTCTTTAATGAACGTAGCAACGTTATGATTTGAGCGGACAACGCAATCAAATTTCTGGATTTTAAATATCTCCTCAGGAATGCGGATCTTCATGTCCTGACGGACCTTGACCTGGCAGGCCAAGCGATAATGTTTCTTTTGGTCCGCGCGGGAAATGAGCCCTTTTTCCGTCGGCAAAATGTCTCCGCCGCCTTCTAATATCTGGCACGTGCACATTGCGCATGTTCCACTTCCGCCGCACGCCGAGGGAAGAAATATTTTATTATTGGATAAAGCCATAAGAAGAGTTCCTCCTCCGGGAACCACCAGAGGGTCCTTCTCCTTATTGATCGTAATATTACAATCGCCTTTATTGACTACTTTTGATTCGACGAAAGTAAGCAGGAGGATCAATAAAAAAATGATCCCAACAAAAACACCTGTACTTAACAGTACAAATGGTATAAAACCCACCTTAACCTTCCTCGATTTGAAAATGGACAATTGAAGATTGATCATCGATTTTCAATCTTCAACTCTCTATCCTCAGTTAAAATTAATACCGGCAAAACACATAAAAGCCATTGCCATCAGCCCGGTAATGATCATCGTGATCCCTAATCCCCGAAGAGGTTTCGGGATGTTCGAATATTCTAATTTTTTGCGTATCGCCGCCATGGCAACAATCGCTAATGCCCAGCCAATCCCCGATCCCAGGCCAAAGACCACGGATTCCCCGAAAGTATATTCACGTTCGGCCATAAAAAGAGAAGCTCCTAAAATAGCACAGTTGACGGCAATTAACGGCAGGAATATCCCTAAAGCGATGTATAATTTCGGGCTGAACCTGTCGATCACCATCTCGACGATCTGGACCATCGCCGCGATAACGGCAATAAACGCGATAAAACTTAAAAAACTTAAGTCCGCCTCCGGCATTCCGGCCCAAGACAGAGCCCCTTTATTCAAGAGAAAATGATTGATCGCCCAGTTCGTCGGCGTCGTGATGGTCAAGACAAAGATCACGGCAAAACCGAGCCCTATGGCTGTCTCAACTTTCTTTGAACAGGCTAAGAATGAACACATGCCCAGAAAGTAAGCCAGTAGAATATTTTCCACAAAAATACTTCTGACAGCTAGACTTAAATAATGTTCCATGCTTTGGGCTTCTCCCAAAAAATTCTAAATGTCAAAATCCAAATGATTTCGTCATGACAAGTTTTTGTCATTTGTCATTTTCCATTTATCATTTCGCAGTTACTGTTCTTCTGTGTACCCGCTGATCGCTCTTTGGATCCAGATAATAATTCCGAGCAAGAAAAACGCGCCCGGGGCCAAAACCATAACCCCGCAATTCACGTAACCGTGATCATATAAAAACTGCGGGATGACCGGAAACCCTAACAGCGTCCCGCTGCCTAAGGTCTCCCTTCCTATCGCGACAAAGATCAAGACACAACTGTAGCCAAGACCGTTGCCTAACCCATCAAGAAAAGATTTCCACGGCGGGTTAGCCATCGCATAAGCTTCGGCCCTGCCCATCACAATACAATTGGTAATGATCAGCCCGACAAAAACACTCAACTGCTTGCTCACATCATACATATACGCTTTTAAAAATTGATCCGCCAAAATAACTAATGAGGAAATAATTGAAAGCTGAACAATAATGCGGATCTTTGACGGGATCATGTTTCGCAAAAGTGAGATAATCACGTTCGACATCGCAAGAACGAATGTTAAGGCCGCGCACATGACCAGCGCCGTCTTCAGCTGCACAGTTACCGCCAAGGCCGAGCAAATCCCCAGAATCTGAAAGGTAATCGGATTATTGTCCCACAACCCGTCTTTAACGATCCTTCGGTTCGCCTTTGAAAGAAGTTTTTGCGTCACTTTGGCATCTCCGTTCTAAAAAATTATCGATCCTCGCGTATTTTATTGAAAAACGGCTCGTAAATATTGATCCATTTATCAACCATGGCTGTAACACCCTTGGAAGTCATTGTCGCCCCGCTGATCCCGTCGACATAAAACGGCATTTCCTCTTTTGAAACAACATTATTCACTTGGCCTTTAACCACCTTTACGGGAATAAGCCGGTTTCTTTGAATGTCCCAGATCTTCTTCCCCTTATAATTATCCTGGAACCAATCCTTTTCAATCTCGGCGCCCAACCCGGGAGTTTCGCCATGTTTATAAAATGTTATGCCTCTGACCGTCATCGCGTCAGGCTCCAGAGCAAAGTAACCATAGATCGTTGACCACAGCCCCTTGCCGACGATCGGAAAACAATAAGCCCTAATTTGACCGCCCTCCTTGTACATATAAAGCGGATATAAGGCCTCTGCTTCCTGAATATCTACCGGACGTTTTCCTTCCACAACTTGCCCTTCCGCATTAATGACTTTTTCTTCGATCTTCGCGTCGTAGAGATCTAAAACTTCTTTTGCTTGAACCTTAGCGGATAAAGGAGTCTCTAAACTGACCGCTTTTAAGATATTCTTCTTTATATCCAAAGCGACATTCAGCGCCTTCTTTTCCTTCAGCCCTTCGGAGACGATTGACAATGCTAAACTGCACGTCACACATACGGCAAAAGCAAACATAAAAGTATATCGGTTACTTTCCAGACGCACGCGCAAGCCTCCTTTTGATATTCTTCCTAACAACAAAATGATCAATTAACGGCGCAAAGACATTCATAAAAAGAATCGCCAGCATGACTCCTTCGGGATAAGCCGGGTTGACCACCCGTATCAGGATCACCAAAACCCCGATGAGAAAACCATATATCCAGCGCCCCTGTTCCGTCGCGCTCGAGGAAACAGGATCTGTCGCCATAAAGATCGACCCGAACGCAAACCCACCGAGCGCCAAATGCCAATACACCGGAAGAGAAAAAAACGCTATCGCGTTTTCCCCCTTGAATACAAGAAAAACCGAACTCATTGCCGTTAACCCTAAAGCGCATCCTGCCACAATTCTCCAACTGGCAACGCGCGTAACAAGCAAAAATATCAGTCCAATAAGACATGCTAGCGTCGAGGTCTCGCCTATTGACCCGGGAATGAATCCCAGAAAAACGTCTTTAAACGCGTAGCCTGCTTCGGTCAATGCCGCGACAGCTGACGTGCCTTTTTGGGCTGTCGCCACAACAGCTAAAGGAGTCGCTCTTGTAAATCCATCGACAGCTGCCCAGACGGCATCCCCGGACATTTGCGCGGGATACGCAAAAAAGACAAACGCGCGCGCTGTTAATGCCGGATTTAATACATTCATTCCGGTCCCCCCAAAGATCTCCTTTGCGATCACAACGCCAAAAGAAATCCCAACGGCAACTTGCCACAGTGGGATCGTCGGTGGCAAAATTAAAGCGTAAAGAATGCCCGTCACTAGAAAGCCTTCGTTGATCTCATGCTTGCGGACAACGGCAAATAAAACTTCCCAAAACCCGCCTGCCATATAGGCAACCAGAATAATGGGAAGAACTTTCAGTAACCCTAGCCACAAACACCCGCTAAAAGAATAGGCCTCGCCCTGCGCCATTTGAATTTGATAACCGGTATTATAAAAACCCATAAAGATACACGGCATCAAAGCGACACAGACAAAGATCATGACTCTCTTAATATCGATTGAATCACGCGCATAGGGCGCTTTTTTTGCCTTTGTACCCAGCGTCAATAAAAAAGCGTCCATCGCCTCATGAAGAGGATAAAGCCGTTCTAAAGGTTTTCCTTTTTCAAAAAGCCGCCTGATCTTTTTACTCCGTTTCTCTAAGAATTCTTCAAACACTTATCCCTCTTTCTCGATCAAAGCCAACCCTTGCCCGATAATACCCCCGACATCCGTTTTTGACGGACAAGCAAACGTGCAGAGCGCGAAATCTTCTTCGTCGCATTCCAGGATCCCTAATTCTTCCGCCTCTTCAATATTCCCAGAGAGAACCGCCTTCAGGAGAAAATAGGTCATGATATCCAGAGGAACCAACGGATTATAGATATTGTTAAGGACGATCGCCCTGTCACTCCCGTGCTTATCGGAATCCAGCGAAACCTCTTTCTCGGGAAGAAAAGACGACACAAATGTCTTTGAAAACGTATACTTATTAACTCCCGGAGAAAGCCATCCTAAGAATTCTCTTTTTCCTCCCTCGGGAAGAATCGTGACCTGGGTATCATAAAAGCGCAGGAATCCGTGGGCGCCGACATCTTTTCCTGTCAGGACGCTGCCCGATAAATAGCGCATTTGCTCAGGGATATCCCCTTCCAGGAGAACAGACAGCGGCGCTCCCATGATCGTTTTAGCATAAACTTGATGCCCCCCCGCCCCTTCACCTGTTACGGCAACAATGCGCTCTACCGGATAGACGCCTTTGAGAAAAAGGGAAGCAATCCTTAACACGTCTTGAGCCTCGACGTACCAAACATGGTCACCTTTATTAATCGGGTCTACACAGTGGATATGGGTGCTGACATTCCCGGCGGGATGCGGCCCGGAAAAGACATGCCTTTGAACCCCTTGCGCTTGCGTTAAAGCTTTAGCCTTGGCTCCTTCGCTCATACATAAATTCACATCACCGTCGGTTAACTTCTTAAGGATCATTAACCCCGCTTGAAATTCTTTTTCTTTGTTTTGAAGTATACACTCGCTGTCGAGCGCCAAGGGCTCGGTGTTCATGGCATGAATAAAGATCGACTTCGGTTTCTTTTTAGGGTCAGCCACTTTGGAAAACGGTCTTTGGCGGATCACAGGCCACAGATGGCCTTTCAAAAGAAAGCTGGTAACTTCATCGTTTGAAATACTTTCGATTTGCTCTTCTTTAAAGGTTTGAAACGTTTCCGCTTCCTGCCGGCCATCAAGTTCCACAACAACAGAAAGAAGGGCCCGTCTTGGCCCCCTGTTTATAGCAGAAACTTTTCCGCTTGCAGGAGAAGCAATGCGGATTTCGGGATTAGTTTTATCAGAGAGTACCGTGGCCCCAACTTTAACGCTGTCTCCAACCTCAACGGCAAGCCGCAAGTTCAATCCCCTAAAATCAGACGGCTGAAGAGCAACATGCTTTGGAAAAGAAACCGCGATGATCTCTTTTTTGGCGGCCCCTTTTAGGAGAATATTTTTTCCTTTTTTTATCGAGAATGTTCCCACTTAAAAACCCTCTCTAAATAACGCGTCTTGCCGTCCTCATTGGGCAATATCTTTACCGACAAGCCCTTTGCGGACATTGCGGACGCGCAAGGCCTTTACTTTTAATTTTCCTTTTTTATTCTCAACCGATATATCAATATCAAGAATGTCGCCGGTATCAGCATCCTCAAATTTCGAGCTTGAGCTATAGAAGATCCCCATGCGCCGCACTTCTTCCTTTAATTCGCTCAATGTCAAATGGCGCATTTTTTCCTTATCTTTATCGAAAAGCATGACTTTTCCATCCGTGAATTGTCCCTGCTTCTCGATATAATCCATCATACAGGCTTGGATTTCACTGTCTGTATATTCACGAGCCTCCTGATCTTCCCCTTCTTCTGTCACCTTTACGTCCTTGATTTGAATATCCCCGACAATAAAATCCTCCGCGCTTGATACCATGCCGATTCCAACAACCACAATTTCGCCCGTATTGATATCCCGGTAATCCGCTGTCATGAAATAGCCGCTCTCTTTCTCAACAATATTTTCATCCATTTTGATCAGCCTTAAGTTTCTAACCTTGTTGCTATTATTATCAAAAATGTCGAGCGTGCCGCTTTGTATCGTTTTTTCTTTAAGCTTATCCTTAGCGACTTCCAACAGTTCGGAATTGGTTTGGGCCTGACCCATCACCGGCACGGCTAATATAAAAAGGGAAACAAGACCGCCTATAATAAGTGTTGTTTTTTTCATTTTATCTCCATTGTTGATCGTATTAAATTCGTATTATGACCTTCCAACACCGCAAGAATACTACTTGATAAGTTTTTCCTCAAATATGCCCGGGATTTCATCGGGAAAGTCGACGACCGTAACCCCCGCGCCTTTTAAGATCTTCCTTTTGGCATCAGCCGTACTGTCTCCTGATGAAATAATGGCTCCCGCGTGCCCCATGCGTTTGCCCGTCGGCGCGCTGCGGCCAGCTATAAAACCAACGACCGGTTTATCCCCATGGCTTTTGATATATTCGGCCGCGACCTGCTCATCTTCCCCTCCAATCTCCCCGATCATAACAATTCCTTTTGTGTCATCATCGTCCATGAACATCTTGAGGATTTCAACAAACCGCGTACCGATAACAGGATCACCACCCAAGCCGATACATGTCGATTGCCCCATTCTTCTTAATGTAAGATTAAGGACAACTTCATACGTTAGCGTCCCGCTGCGCGAAACAACACCAATGGGCCCGGGCTTATGGATGTGGCCTGGCATAATACCGACCTTAGATTTGCCGGGAGAAATCGCTCCTGGGCAATTCGGCCCGATCAGGCGGATATTTCTTCCTTCCATCGCGCTTTTAACCTCAACCATATCAAGAACAGGAATTCCCTCCGTAATACAAATGATCAGTTCCACACCGGCGTTAATATCCTCTAGAATCGCTTCTTTAGCGAACCGGGAGGGAACATAGACCACTGCCGTATTGGCCGCTGTTTTTTCCCTTGCTTCAGCAACAGAATTAAAAACAGGAACACCGTGCTCTTCTATTCCTCCCTTGCCGGGAGTTACTCCGGCTACGACTTTAGTTCCATATTCCAACATCTGTTTTGTATGGAACGAGCCGTCGCGCCCGGTTATTCCTTGAACGATCACTTTTGAATTCTCATCGAGAAGGATGCTCATAATTTCATGACTCCCGCCCTAAGCGGACAGCTTGGCTTACGGCCTCGCGCATTGTGGAAAATGTCCTAATACCGTTTTGAGTCAGGAGTTCCTGGCCCTCGCCTTCATTGGTTCCGGCTAGTCTCACGATAAGAGGCGCCGATATGTCTAACTGCTTTTTCGCCTCTAAAATGCCTTTGGCAATATCATCACAACGCGTAATGCCGCCAAAAATATTAATGAGGATAACTTTAACGTTCTTATTCTTTAAAATGATCTTTATGGCATTAAGGACTTTTTCCGGGTCAGAACTTCCCCCGACGTCTAAGAAATTCGCCGGCTGCCCTCCCGTCAATTGGATCATATCCATTGTTCCCATAGCAAGACCGGCGCCATTGACAATGCACCCGACATTACCGTCGAGCTTCACAAAGCTTAATCCGTATCCTTCTGCCTCCCGCTCATCAGGGTCTTCGAAGGTCAAGTCCCGCATTTTATAAATATCTTCGTGGCGGAATAAGGCGTTGTCGTCAAAATTGATCTTCGCGTCAGCGGCAAAGATCTCCCCCTGGCCATCAATGACCAGCGGGTTAATTTCTACCAAAGAACAATCGTTGTCGAAAAATATCCTGATCAGGCCTTGAAAAATAGCTGTCACTGTTTGCTGGTGGGAAGAGTCTTTAAAGACAGGACAGATAAATTCCAACCACCGCGTCTTATCAATCGACTTGTCTTTATTTAGATAGAATTTCCGGATCGCGCCAGGGTTCTCCCGGGCCGTTGCCTCAATATCTATCCCGCCGGATGAACTGGCAATGAGAACGACACTGTTCCTGAGATTATCGACCGCTATGCCGACATAAAACTCTTCTTTGATATCAACAGCGCGGGCAACAAGGATCTTTTCGATCCCGTATTCTTTGATCTTCAGCTCTTGTAACTGCCGAAATGTTTTCTCCAGATCTTCTTGCTTCTCAACGAACTTAATGCCTCCGGCCTTTCCCCGTCCGCCTGCTAAAACCTGGGCTTTAAGAACGACCGGGTAACCGATCTTCTTTGCAATGCCTGCCGCCTCACCGGATTCAGAGGCAATGTGCCCGTCGATAACAGGAACCCCTTCTTTTTGGAAGATCTCAATGGCTTGATATTCGTGGATTTTCATAACATGACAAGAAAAATATTATTCTGCCCCTCGCGGCACCTTAAAATGCCAGGCAAGATCCTTCGAGGATTATATCGAAACTTTGTGAATTTTTCCGGGGAGAAGTTTATAGATCTTTTTCTTGATCTCTATAGGAATTTCAACTTTAGGCGTCAGTGAAGCCTCTTTAAACGGTTTAGCCAGAACGCTCAGGCTCCCTTTTGTCACATGGATATCAAACCATATATTCTTGTATCTGACCTTGAATTTGATACCTTGCCATTGTTCCGGCAATTTAGGGTTAAGGCAGATGCGGTCTTCGAGGATATGCAACCCGGCAAAGCTGCGCAAAAACAGGTCTAGCGTCCCTCCCATCACTCCGACGTGAATTCCTTCCTGTGTCGTTCCTCCTTGGGTATCATAAATATCGCTTTTTAATGTCTCAATAAAATAATCCATGGCCTGTTCTTTATGCCCTAAAAGCTCGGCGATATACGCGTGAACGACCATGCTTAACGTTGATCCATGTGATGTGCGCGGAAAATAATAATTAAAATTCCTTTTCATGATATCTTTATCAAAGGGATAGCCCAAGCGCTTAAAAACTGTTTGTATCTCCTCCATATTGAGAACATAAAACAACATCAACGCGTCAGCCTGTTTTGAAACCTTGTAACTGTCCGGCGAGAGGCCCTCGGCCTTAAGAATGCGGTCAACCCGGTGGATATTATCATACTTGCGCCGATATTCTTCCCAGTCTAATTCCTTTAAATCCATATACCCTTCGAATTGATGGATCAGCCCTTTTTTGTCCATCGGGATGATCATTTTCCGGATAATGTCCCGCCACCGCGCAATCTCCTCCTCAGAGATTTCTGTCTTAAGAAGAAGCGCCATTTTATCTTCTTCCGGCATCATTTCAGCAAGAAGATGGAGCGCTTTTTCAATGACCCACACAGCCATCACATTTGTATAGGCGTTGTTCTTTAAGCCCCCTTTATTGGCCCCGGGACGTTTTTCATGAAATTCGTCGGGGCCGATAACGCCATCGATCTCGTAGCGTTTAAGCTTTTTATTCCACTGAGCAATGCTCGACCAGAAATGCGCGATCTCTAAAATTATTTCCGCGCCATACCGGTCGAGAAAATCCCTATCGCCTGAAGTGTAGAAATAATTCCATACATTGTACGCGACGGCAATCGAAACATGTCGCTGCAAAGAACTATAATCCGGACCCCATGTTCCCGAAAGAGGATTCAGATGAATGATCTGTGTTGTTTCCTCTCCTGTTGATGCCGTCTGCCAGGGATACATGGCTCCGCGGTATCCTTGTTGCTTAGCGTTTTCCTTCGCGGCCCCTAACCGCCGGTAACGGTACATTAAAAGCGCGCGGGTAATTTCGGGAGCGTGCAGATTATAAAATGGCAGCGCATATAGCCCGTCCCAGAACACATGCCCGCGGTAAGCCTCGCCATGCAGCCCTCTTACCGGCATCCCGGCGTCAATATCCTCATTATACGTCGATGCTGATTGAAGAAGATGGAATGCGTGCAATCGCAGTGCTTTCTGGACAAAAAAATCTCCCCGCACTTCGATATCAAACATCCTCCAAAGGGCCTTCCATTTCGCTTGATGGGCCTTATAAAGGCTTTCAAAACTTTCTATAGAATTAACAGTCTCCTGAGCGATCGCGCAATTATCCGCAACCCCTTGATCTCTCGACGTGTAAATACTGACCAACTTGTCGATAACATAGCGCTCGCCTTTTTTGACCTCCAGGGTGAACTCATGGATCATCCTCTGACGCCCATGAGTGATAACGTTCATCAAGGGATAAATCCTCTTCTCGTGCCCATGATGAACAAGCGTCCTCAAGGCTTCTGTGATCTGGATCTTCGACTGGTTCGTCTGCATCTGCAGGAAAATACCATCATCCCCGAAATGGCCTTGCGTGCAGGGTTCGAGATGTTTGGAGCTCAATTGCTTATAGCGGTCGACCCCGGCATTAATGATCATCCCGTCAATACCGCTTCTTACGGTAATTTTTCCACCATAATTCTCTGGAGTAATCGTGCAGCGCAGTGCCCCGCAATGGGGATTAGACATGCTCACAATACGATGGTTTTCGACTAAGGTAACGCGTCCTTTTTCATCTTGCCATCGGACGCGGCGGGAAAGCATTCCTTTGTACATGTTCAATTCAACTTTCCAACTCAGAATTCTGACTTGGAGGCGATTGAACCAGGGCCCATCATCAACGCGGTAGTTGAGCATCAGCCAATTCGGGCAGTTAACGAAATCTTCGTTATAAATTGTCCTGTTGGCGATCTCCGTCGGGAGAGTATTGTAAACCCCGGCGACATAAACCCCGGGATAATGGACTTTTGTTGCTACCGTCTCCGGAGCGGCGCCGCGGGTTCCGAAATATCCATTTCCCAAAGTGCAAAGCGCTTCACGCAAGTTTTCTTTTTCAGGGTCGAACTTATTGTAGATAATCTTCCAGGGGTTCAAATCTTAAGCCTTTCCTCTTTAATGCGAATAAGAGCTTCTAAAACCTTTTTTACGTCCTGTATGTTTTTGATGAGATAGGACGCCCCGGACATCCGGGGTTCTTCGGCAACTAAAATGCCGAACCCTTTGCCCTCTAAAGCGACGAAGGCATCTTCATCGGTCACATCATCGCCTATATAGACAGCTAAATGCTCATCAGGGCGATATCCCAAGACCTTTAAGATCCATTCAACGGCCTTGCCCTTATGCCAATCGATCCTGGGACGGATCTCGAAAACTTTTTTCCCGTTCGTCTTTCGTAAATGAGGATATTCGCTGAGAATGTCTTCAACCGCTTTCTCCACTTTTGGAAAATCTTCATCACAGACAAGACGATAGTGCGCGGAGATCGTGTATTTCACGTGTTCCACAAGCGCTCCCTTAACATCTTTGAGCCGGGCGCTTAGTTTCTCATGAACCTCATCAATGACAGGACGTATCGCTTGGGCTTCTTTAGAAATCTCTACGTTCCCGTCGGGATCAACAATCTCAAAGCCATGGCTTCCCGCAAAGAAAATTCCGTCAACCTGAACTTTGCTTCGCACGTCATCGGTCGCCCGGCCGCTGACAATAGACACTTTGTAACCTTTAGAAAGCCTTCGTACCGTTTCTCTCATCTCCTGAGAAAGGACGGCTAAATCGGGAGTGTCAACAATAGGCGTTAGCGTTCCGTCATAGTCAAGAAAGACAAAAACATCTTTTTGAGCTAATTGATTTCTAAGCTCATCAAGATGTTGAAAGAAATCTACTGGTTGTTTTTCTGAATAAACCACTGTTCTATTGTATCTATTGTTATACCCGCGAAATCATCAATAACAACATCTGCTCCGTTAGATTTAAGGTCATCCTGGTTGTTTTCCCGAGCGACCCCGATAACCAGACCAAAACCGCCATTAACGCCGGCTTGAACGCCTGAAACCGCATCTTCCACAATAATAGCCCTGTCTGGATTTGCTCCGACGTTCTTTGCCGCTGTCACAAAAATATCTCCCTCGGGTTTTCCCTTTAATCCTAATTCTCTTGAAACAACGCCATCGACACGCGTCTCAAAAAGCTCCTCAAGGCCGGTCGACTGAAGAATATACTGGCAATTTGCGCTTGATGAGGCAACTCCGATCCGGATTCCTTTAGATATCAGATCACGGATCAAATCTACCGTTGTCTGATAGACCTCAGCTCCTTCTGTTTTAAGCGCTTCGACAAATTTTATATTCTTCCGGTTCCCTAAACTGCAAAC
>JAGLQN010000191.1 GCA_023136835.1 Candidatus Omnitrophota bacterium
CGATAGCGAATCCTGCGGAAATTGCCAACTTATCGTTATCTGATGATGCAAGTGCCGCAAGTGCCGCCTGGACTGTACTTCCGTCAGAGATCACTACAAACGGCCTGGATAGAGCAACGGCTGCGGCAGGTTTGGTCAATAACGGTACTGGTAAGTTCAACATAACCCACACCTGGACGGCATCAGCTACTCAATCGTGTCAGCTTATCGGGACTCATTGGTCTGATTCTGATGGTTCGGATAACAATCTGTTCAGTGCACTTAAGTTTACGCAGCAGAATTTACTCGTAAACGACCAGTTACAAGCAGTATACAGCGTAGAAATATCGTAAGGAGGGGCATGAATTCCTGTAGTGGGGGTTCCTCTTGGACCCCACCCCTGCCTTTTTTAAAAACATTATTTTTTTTATTTATACTTATAAGTCTTTTCATAAACCCTGCCAGTGCAGAGCAGATTACCGTGACCACAGCGGATTATGGCGAAAATCTTTTTGATTATTCTAATGGTGTCTTAACGAATCATGATGGTGTTACTTATGAGAGAAGCGTTGATGGTGTTATAATCATCAACGATGAACGATTCTTAGCGTTCGCTATTAGAGGTGACCGTGACACAGGGACAGAAACATTTACTTCTATGGATTTTAGTTGGGATTGGACCGTGGAGCAGAACGGAAGTGATTACATTTTCCACGCAACCAACAACAATGACAATTTCCTATGGGAACAGACCTGGTATTTTTATCACGACCAGGGCACGCCTATGAAGATAGAGCATTATTTAGAAAATAACCTTGGGGTACCTATTAATGATGCCACGATGTTCTATATTATTACTGTAGATGCAAACGATACTCTTGAATATAACAGGATTATTTACCCGGTCAGCGATTACACAGCAGAGCCACTTCATAAAACAGGTAATTTTGATGACGTGATGGCTTCAGTCGATTTCAATGATATTTTTGGGTTTAATTTCGGTGACCTAATCTCCACAGGCTTCAATATAACTGAAATCTATATTGGAAACTTCGACTTTTCAGATTATCCTAATCAAAACGTTCTGGCAGTGGGATTTACAAAAGGGAATAGTGTATTTCAGGACGGAAGTAGCGTGTTAATTGATCCACAGATCGTAGCAGAACCAGATACCTACGCTGTATACGGGCATTATGACGCTGATTTCTTAACTGAAAATGAGCATACAGGAGGTTGGGATGGTACTGATATTGATACCTACGTAGAAATGACCAGCACTCAGTACACAGGGTTATCCACTGATGACACGACCTATGTAATATCTGGTGGTGATAACCAGAATGACGGTTATCTCTACGTGAACTTTTCAGTGCCTAACGTGGACTCTATAAACTGGTTCAATATCGAAGTGATAGCAATTGGTGATGGAACCGAAGGCTGGTATATGGGTGCCTACAGTGACGTAGCAGATGCCTATGTTACAATGGGAAGCACCACAACCGCAGGCGATGTATCCTTAACTTATAACGTCACAGACGCAGAGGTCGCAACCTACTCAGAGATAACAGATAATGTTGCTAACTTTTCAGTTGCCATGTGGACAAGTACCAGTGTTGATTCATCATTCGATGGCGACCTGATTGCAGTGACGTTCAATTATGAAACACCAACAGGAATTGTGTACTTCGCTAACACCTCTGAAACAATAACAATATCAGATACCATCGCCATAACGAAAATAGAAGATACCACACTTCCAACTTACTCTAACGAAGGTACAAATACCGCCTTAGCAGGAGAATCTTGTACTTTTTCAATAACTTATGATGACAATGCAGCACTTCACACTGTCGGTCAATACATATTTGCTACGAACAACACAGGGGTGTGGGTAAATGAAAGTGCAGTGAACTTCACAAGCACGCCGGAGACTATAGAGACTATTAAAACCCTGAACAGTACTGGTAACACACCTATAGGTTATAGGTGGTACGCTGATGACAACAGTGGGAATATTAATAATACACCAATTTATACATTAATTACTGTAAAACTTCCAGGTGTTAAAATAAGTGGAAGTAATAATACCTCGACCGAAGCTACTGCATATACTACCAGTAGAGAAACAATTATAACTTCTGATGGTACTTTGTGGGCATTTTATAAAGGTGACAACGATTTTATATATGGAGTTAACAGCACTGATAATGGCAGTACATGGAACACACCAGAATTGGTCAACGATGTAATGGGTGATACTCAACATTTTGTAACCGCAGCTATTGATAGCAATGATGTGATTCATGTCATATGGTATGGTTATGGATGGGGAGATAATCCAGGTTTCGCAAATATTCAGTACAAGAATAGAACTGCAAGTGGATGGAGCACTCAAGAAAATGTAACTAATAAGAATGAAACTCAGTTCGGTCCTTCTGTTGCTGTAGACAGCAATGATGTTGTTCATCTTATATGGTACGGTTTGGGTTGGGGAAGTAACGCTTCTCAATATAATCTTCAGTATATAAATAGAACTGCAAGTGGATGGGGTACTCAAGAAAGTGTGACTAATGTGGCAGAAATACAACGTTTCCCCAGTACTGCTATAGACAGTAATGATAATATTCACGTTGTGTGGTACGGTAACGGGTGGGGAGATAATCCTGATAAAAGGAATGCCGTATATCGTAATAGAACTGCAGGTGTATGGAGTGATTATCAATTATTTAGTGATAATGGAAAAGAAAATTATCTTCCTGTTATTACTATAGATAATGATGATGTTATACACACTGCATGGCGTGTTTTAAATGGATCTGATACTTCAATTTATTATCGTAATAAAACATCATCTTCATGGGGAACTACAGAAGAAATCCGTACATCAACTAACGGCGAGCACTATCCTACCATTTCAGCAGACAATTCTAATAATATCCACATTGTGTGGGATAGACTCAGTGACGGAACATTATGGTATGTTAATAAAACTAATGACTGGGGCGATATTGAATATCTGGGTCACGCCGGTAATGTAACTACTTCACATCCCAGTACAATGTGGTCAATGTGGCCTCAAATAGATGGAATTAGAACAGGAGTTCCCGAGACAGGAATTGGTTATACGCATACCAATTCATACGCAAACGTCCATGTGCGTTACGATTCGAGATATTTGACGTGGCAAACGGCTGTGACATACAACACCACTTATGCAAATGTATCCGAAACAGTAACTTTTACAGATACAGTAACATTAACAAAAATAGCCGCACCCCTTGAAATAGATGAATCTGACACCATCACGATATCTGACACAGTAACACTTATCAAAACACTCGCTTCCGTACTCTATGACCTTTATGCAGAAGAAACCATCACCATTACTGACAGTGTTTCAATAACAAAAATCGTAGCTCCAATAATTTATGAAGTCTACGAAGACGAAATCATTACTATTACGGACAATATAGATGTAAACAAAATCCTCGCTTCCGTTATGTATTATACCAATGTGAGTGACACCGTAACGTTCACTGATGGCCTCGTAGTCATCAAGACCGTAGCATCGGTTCTATACACAACAAAAGTAGATGACACAATTACCGTTACCGACAGTGTTGGCATTACTAAGACCTCAGCACCAATTTTGAATAAGATAAATATCTCTGATACCGTAGGCATTGCCGATTTAGTATCTATAGAAAAGACTACAGCAAGCATCCTCTACATTTCTAATGTACCAGATACCATTACCATAACAGATGGAGTGGCTTTAACAAAGACCCTGGCAGCAATCAATTACACTTCCAATGTATCAGATGCCATTACCATAACGGACGGAGTGACTTTAAGTAAGACTACAGCAGGCATCAACTATACAACAAACATCTCCGATACAATAACAATAACAGACGGTGTGATGATTACTAAAACTCTTGCATCGATTAATTACACTGCCAATGTATCAGAAACTATTACATTTACCGATTCAGCAGCCTTAATAAAAATCACGGCCCCGGTCAACTATATCACCAATGTTTCCGAAATTATCACATTCACTGATGATGTCGCACTGATTAAGACCACGGCAGGGATTATTTACACTGTTAACATTTCAGACACAATTGCAGTTATTGATAGTGTTTCTTTAACAAAAACACTCGCCGCAATCAATTATACCACTAATGTAAGCGACATCATAATCTTCGCTGACTCAGCATCCTTAATCAAAACAACAGCGGTGATTAATTATACCAGAAATGTATCAGATACCATATCCATAACGGATTCAGTAGCCTTAACTAAGACCCTGGCTGCAATAAATTATACTATTAATGTGTCGGAAATAATAACAGTGACCGATTCAGTGGTAATGAACAAGACCACAGCGGGGATTAACTATTCAATTGATGAACCAGAGACAATCACAATCACTGACAGCGTTTCAATGAGCAAGATCCTGGCCGCAATCAATTATACCACTAATGTAAGCGACATCATAATCTTCGCAGATGGAGTGAGCTTAGAAAAGACCACGGCAGGGATTAACTAT
>JAGLQN010000192.1 GCA_023136835.1 Candidatus Omnitrophota bacterium
AGTGTCCCACCTTAAGTTGGTAGCCCATCAGTGCCATCAGGAAGATGGCCATTAGAATGTTTGGGCGCATAAGCGGGCTTTATCCGAACCCTTTTCCAGGGTTTTTGAATAGGATACGAGAAAATGATGTTTCAAAAATCCCACCTCCTTAAACATGAGGACGATCGAAGCAAAGAGTTCAAACCAAACCCAAAATTGGTCAATCTAATAACTGAACTTAAACAAATTCTAGAACCCGTTCAAGAACAACTTAATCAAAAATATCAGGCGCCCAAATATCCAGTTGTAGTGGTGGTTGGAAATGCCCGTAGCGGTACGACCGTTTTGACACAAATACTATCTGCTACAGATTGCTTTTCATATCCTACAAACTTTCTTTCCCGATTAGCCTATGCCCCATGGATCGGAGCTATGATCCAGCAGATGCTGTTCAATCCGGCGTATGATTTTCACGGAGAACTAAACGATATACAATCCGCTTCGGGATTTACCTCGTTAGTGGGTAAGACCAGAGGCGCATTGGGAATCAATGAGTTTTTCCATTTCTGGCGGAAGTTTTTCCCCAATTATGATCCAGGCTACATCCCTGATGAATTCCTTGAAAAGGTTGATGTGGATCGTATGCGGAGCGAGTTGGCTTCTATTGAATCGGTGTTTAACAAGCCTTTTATGTCTAAAGGAATGATGATGCAATACAATGTAGCCTTCTTTGCGGAGAAGCTGCCGGAGCTTTTTTTTATCCATATCAAACGAGACCCAAGCTATGTGATGCAATCAGTGATGATGTCGCGCAAGAAGTTTTACGGTACAGATCAGATATGGTGGTCTGTTAAGCCCAAAGAATACGATTTACTATCGGAAATGCCACCGATTTACCAAGTCGCTGGTCAGGTTTTGTACACGATGCAAGCTATTGAACGTGGTCTTTCGGTGATCGATAAATCCAGAAAAATGATCTGCAGCTACGAAAATTTATGTGAAAATCCCAAGAAGATTTTTAAAGAATTGCAGATCAAGTTAGCTAAGTATGGCTGCCCATTAACCAATTATAACATAAAGCGTCGTTTTGAATGCCAGAACAAACTAAAGATACCTGAAGAGGAATTTAAGGCCCTTGAGGCGGCTTACGAGGAGTTGAAATCAAACGATTAGATGAGCGAATAAAAATATGACAAATGTTTTGTTGACAAGCGAGGTACAAAGGGTTTGTGATATTATCAGTCATTTGCGTAACTCGCAAGATTAATCATGAAAGGACACTCAATTGCTGAATGTTTGCGGACGAACGCTGAATTTACGCACAGGTTCTCTTGAGGAGGAGGAAATGAATAACAGAATCAACAAGAGACTGTTTGAGCTTGAAACGGATCTCGACTTCTATTGCTACTTGAAAGCACACTTGCCTGGCGAATACATAATCGTGTCAGAACCTTCCAAATCATACTATTCTGAGTGGCACTTCAATTATATGATTTACCATAAAGGTGAATTATTCAAGGAATATAGCGGCAACTTTAATGAGTTAGAAAGAGGATATTTAGTAAGAGAGGCAAAGAAAATACTCTACAACATAGGAGCAGAGGAATGTTAATAGGAAGCAAGTTACCACCCGAACACATAGACAAAACATTTTTCAATTCCGGAAGAGCCGCTTTTGCCTTTCTAGTGGATCAGGTTATCAAGCCCAGAAAAGTTTATCTGCCGTCATTTACTTGCTGGTCGCTTGTTTCGACTATGGAAAAACGGTTTCCACACGTTGAGGTTGAATATTATCCTGTTGGTAGAGACCTTACTTGCTACTATCCAAAATACGTATATAAAGATGAGTTGCTAGTTTTCATACACTATTTTGGTCATGAAAACAAATCCACGCTGCCGGAATCCCAGGGTACTATTATAGAAGATTTTTCACACTCTTATATCTCAAAAATAAATCACGTAGGTGATTATGTTTTCGGCAGTTACAGAAAGATACTTAAAGTCGGCGAGGGAGGATTCATTGACACTTACTTCAATCCTATTTATGAGGAAAGCAAGAAGTTAGACACTTGGTTACGATACCAAGCGAAAGATTGGCGGGATGTTAGAGAAGCGGAAAATATGATGGACAGAGATTGGCAGATTGTCGATATCTCTAGTCAATCTCTTGCAATACTTCTGAGCGCCAACCATGATTTGATACGACTCAAAAGACAGGCCAATGAGAGATTCTTGACTGAGAACATCACCATCGGGGAGCCCTTGTTAACATATAGACTAAATGAGTGTCCTTTGTTACACAACAGACTGCTTGAAACGCAGGAGGAAAGGGACTCTCTTAGGGAATTTTTAGCTGGGAAGAGCATTTTTACTTCAATCCATTGGCCGACCCATAGAAATGTCAAAAGCAGTGGCTGCGACACTGATGATACTCTCTGGCTGGAGTCCCATATTATTTCAATTCCAGTGCCCCATAATTATAACCTGAACGACATGGAATACATCGCTGAATCTATTCAACGATGGCAAAAAGGATAAGTGTCATGGAAAATTACTGGAAGACATTTTGGACAGAGCATGCTAGATCCACAATTTCTGGACATCCACAACACCAGGTGCTAAGGACGTTGAACAAAAAACCAATCAGCGAAGCGCAATTTCAGAGGATCTTGAAGGATATAGAAGAAAAGGTGGAAATTTGCCACAATGATGAGGTATTAGATCTGTGTTGCGGTAACGGGTTAATAACAAAATATCTTGCCTCTAAATGTAAACGGGTGATCGGGGTTGATTTTGCGCAAGAACTAGTTACACAGATAGACCTCGAAAAATATCAAAATATTTCCGTTGTTACAGAGGATATAAGAAAAGTTGATTTCAAAGAACACTCGTTTGACAAAGTCATTATCTATGCTGGCCTTCAACACTTTTCTTATAAAGAGACAGTTTATCTTTTCGATTCTGTCATATGCTGGCTGAAGAGCAATGGACTTTTTTATATAGGAGATATCCCTGATCGGGAAATGTTATGGAATTTCTTTAATACCGATGAAAGGGAACGAGCCTACTTTGATTCTATAAAAAATGACAGGCCCATAATAGGCACTTGGTTTGAGTCCGAATGGTTGGTAAAATTGGGAAGGAATACGGGCTTTAAGGATATTAAAATTCTTCAGCAACCCGAGAATTTCCCCTATTCACACTATCGTTTTGATATGGTTCTGAAAAAATCACAATGAGAGAAGAGAGAATAATCTATAGGAGGAGTGATTTGTTATGTATAAACCTGTGATTGCGATAGCAGGAGTTCCAAGAAGCGGTACAAGCTGGTTAGGGCAAATAATTGATAGTTCACCAGATGTAGTATATCGCTTTCAACCCATATTTTCGTATGCTTTTAAAGATGCTGTTAATATAGATTCTAACAGAGAGGACTGCGAACGCTTTTTTAGAGGTATATATGAGAGTACTGATGATTTTTTGCTTCAGACAGATAAAAGAAAAGCAGGTCTGTATCCAACCTTTGAGAAAAAGAGTAACCCTGAATACCTCGCATTTAAGACATGTAGATATTAATATTTGTTGAACAAGATGTTGCAGTACTTTGGAAACTTGAAAATCCTTGCAATTGTAAGGCAACCGTGTGGCGTGATTAACTCATGGTTAAAGAATTCGAAAGAATTTCCAAAAGATGCAAATCCGAGAAAAGAGTGGAGATTTGGTTCGTGTAGGAATGAGGGGCGAGAAGAAGAGTTTTTCGGTTTTTACAAATGGAAAGAAGGCCCTTATGCGGTTTTCAAGGACAAGTTTAGGAGCGCTGGAAGTCGGAGCTTGATCCGTATATCGTGAGCCAAATAACGCAAGATATAGAAAACACGAGATTGGCGAGGTTTTTGAATGAAGTTGGGGATTATGCAGCCCTATTTTTTTCCGTACCTTGGGTACTTTCATCTCATAAATAGCACGGATCGCTGGATTGTTTTTGACACGGCACAGTATATTCGACACGGCTGGATGAATCGCAACCGTATTCTCCACTCTAATTCAGGATGGCAGTATATTCTGGTTCCCTTAAAAAAACACTCAAGGAAAGCCGCGATAAAGAATATAGAGATCGCTGCTAACATTGACTGGAAGAACCGCATCTTGGCGCAGCTATTGCGCTATAAGAAGAAGGCGCCCTATTACAAGGAAACCATAAATTTGGTCGAGGAATCCTTAGATGAAAACGAATCTCATATCTCGCACCTGAACGTGCGAGTGATGAAAAGCGTTTGTCGCCGACTTGGCATTGACTTTAACTTCGACATCTTTTCCGAAATGGATCTTGACATTGGCCCCGTGGAGGGGCCTGGAGACTGGGCGCTGCGGATTTTAGAAGCAATGGGTGCTACGGAATACCTGAATCCCTCTGGCGGAGCTGACATTTTTGACCCTGGGAAATTCGCTGCCAGTGGCATCACCCTCAAAATTCAGGAATTCCAGAACATGGAATATGACTGCCGACACTTGGATTTCGTTCCGGGGCTCTCGATCATTGACGTGTTGATGTGGAATACCCCGGAGGAGATTATGGCCCACTTGAATTCAGAAACATAGATACTTAAATGTTGCCCGAAATTTGACAATATACTTGTGAAGGCTTATAAAATATAAGATTATAAAAAGATTAAGTTGTTAGAACCTGAAGATAGTGGT
>JAGLQN010000193.1 GCA_023136835.1 Candidatus Omnitrophota bacterium
TTCGTCAAACAACATGCATCGGTGGTAGAGTGGTCTATTACGCACGGCTGCTAATCGTGAGCCTAATTGCGGGCACAAGAGTTCGAATCTCTTCCGGTGCGTTCAAAATCACGGTGTATTAATTCAATGATTAAAATAAAGCCGAAAGGTGAAGATAAAATAAGAAGTGTGTACATCGGTATAGAATTTCCACGTACTTCGATATTTTCCGACAACAGAAGATTTGATGTGAAACCAAAACAGAAGCAGCGCAGTTCCGTTGAGTAGTGGTCAATCTTACCAGGTTTTGGTCCTGGTGACGGGGGTTCGAATCCCTTCGGAACTATCATAAATTATATAGTGAGTGAGACAAACATGCAACCACCACCTTCAATGCACGATCTACCTTTAACACAAGAAGAGATGGATGAGATTGAGAAAGCTCTTGATGACTTGCACGACATGTTGGTAGTTTTATCTTAGACCGTTACTCTTTTATACTATCGTGTTCATCTATAAGTTGAGCAAGCCACTATAACCAAAATAAAGGAGATGAAACACCCCTTATGGTTTACTGTTACCGGCTTGCTCATTAAGCTTTTCTTTTCAACTTCAATTTTGATTATTGAAAATTGAAATTCAAAGTTTAAATTTCGATTTTCAGCCTTAAATTGCATATACTTATACTCATATCTTTTATTTGCTATTCATTTTTGTTAAAGAGTAGTTTTCCAGAAATGTAGGATTTTTGTCCTTTTTGTGAAAACAATGTTTTATTTTTTCATCCTAACATATTATAAATATAACATAAGATCGAAATTTTCTGTCGAGATAGAAATGTTTAAATACTGGAACTTTTCTAAAGTTAGGAAGTGACCGCCATCAGTAGGACGAGTGTTTATATTCAAATAAAACTATATGGTAACGTGTACAAACTTGTACATTGTTCGTATACATACGAATCGCACACAGTAGGTTCTCTCTAAAGAAATAAAAAATTGTCCATCGGCAGGTATATATACAGGTTTAATTCAAATTAATTTGAAATGGCTCAATATTTTGGCTAAAAAGTGCCGTTACCTTTCATTTCATAAAAACGTAGTAAGGACCATATATATTATATTACTTAGTACTTATATATTATAGGTATATTATTTAGTATATATATACTATAGGAATAGGAGAGAAGATGGATAGAGTTGATGATAGATTTATGTGAGTTAAGTTTCGGATATTGAAACTTAATAGCCCAAAAACAAATCTTGATTCATTGCAGATTCTAAAACTGTAATGAAACCATTTCTAAAACTGTAATGAAACCATTCAACAAAGTGAAATGAGCCAAAATTTCTGTTTGTGGAAGTTTCGATGCTGAATTAAAATGAGATTGTAATGGAACTGACAAAGATGTGTGGAACTTTATTGCTCCAGACATATGTTACCATCAAACTTACAGATTTTCGCTTAAATCGGCTTAGAATCGGAAATTGAAACTTTCACTGTTCTAACAGCAAAGAATATATACGGGTGTGGACATAGAGGTAATATCAACTTGTAAGGTGAAGACATGGAAATGGCGATAGTAAACACAAATGTAAGAGATTATCGATGTGAAGATGCAATGATAATCAGAATTAAGGCTGTACTCGTCCAGAGAAAGGATAGAAAGGTCATTGGTTATATTGCAGGGCAAGGTTCAGATGAATACGTGGCTAATTATGGCAATCAAATGTCATTCAAAGAAGCGAAAAGCCACTTCCCAAATCTCACAGAAAAAGGATATGTAGTTCCATAGGTAAGTAGAGGCGGTATTATGCAGAAAATAGCAATAAAAGACAAAATTCTAAAGATGATGTTCGGAATAGACCTATTAGGTATCACTGAACACGACGGAAAGATATCACTGAGTTTTTTCGGTGAAAAAGGACATAGGGACATCGAGATAACAAGAGACCCCTTGGAGAAGACAGGTTCTGGATGCATAATGGTGCAGAATGTATTCGATGCAAAAGTAGAAGAATTTGAGGCCCTGGTGAAATGCGAAGAATAGATTCTTTCAGTGGAAAATATAATTTCCTCTCAAACATGTACCAGCGTACATTCTTCGAACATGGAATAATGTACAAAAGCGTGGAGCATTATTTTCAGTCACACAAAACTGTTGATGCCCGTGAGAGAGATAAAATACGCTGTGCAAAAACACCTATTGAATCCAAAAGATTAGGCCGTAAATGTAGATTGCGTTCTCACTGGGAGTTCATAAAAGACGCCATGATGGAAGAAGCGATCAGATTAAAGTTTAAGAGCGAGGATTTAAAGGCCAAACTAATTGCTACATATCCCTGTGAACTTGTTGAGGGAAATTACTGGGGAGACACCTATTGGGGAGTGTGCAATGGTATAGGACAGAACAAGTCGGGCATGTTGCTCATGAAAATAAGAGACGAATTTGTAAGTCTACAGAATGAATCAAAAAATATTGAAGTCATAAGAGTGGCATCAGATAACATTGATGAAATGGTCGATATTATCGAACCCTTTAATCGTCAAAAAAGATATGAAGATGTGGAAAAACAATGAACGAGAAAAACTACTTAAAATATATCCAAGAAGGAGACGATAAGGAAACCGCAATATGCAAAACGATTCACGATGAACTTGGTTTGCCTTATCCCGAAGAGCCTGATTGTGATGAATGTCCAGGTCAGAATGAATGTATCACCGCTTTCATAGGCAGGTGTTAAGATGTCTTCAGATCAAGCGAGATATACAAGAAATGGAAAGTGCATATCATGTGGAGAATTTACTTTGATCAATCCATGGAAAACTTGTAGAAAATGTGATTTCGCCAGTAAGAGAACAAAAATGCCGGGTTATCTGAGACTTCCACACGAAATAGAGACATATTAATAGGTTATTAAAGATGACAATAAAGAAAAAGAAACCCCTACCGGAATGCAAAGATAGATACTTCGAGCCAGCAGCCGATGGATTTGGCGGTGTCATCAAAGATGTTAAAATACCCTGCTGTCCATTGACAAGAACGTATGGAAATATCAATTGTTATGCAATTCTTGGAGCTGGTAAATGTCCACACAAACTCGACTATCCCCGTGACCCACCACCTTTTGATACCAGAGATTTTAAAGCCAGTCCTTGGCTCAAAAGATCAATTGAAGAGGAAGACAGAGCGGTGGAAAAAGATAATGAAATGTTGGCTTATCTCAACGAGATTGACCCATTAGATGATTAGAAGTGTGGACGATGATCGAAGAAAAACCAGAAATCAGGTATCTTTTTAACAGACCTATACCTAACTGTGATGAATGCCCTCGTATATGGAAAAGCTTTCATACCGAAGGAAACCATCTCTGCACAGCAATGGGATTTTCCGTTGAAAATTTAAGTGTGATACATAGAAGATGTCCGTTACCGAAACGTCCGATTTAAAATACATCAGGAAAGATGGTTAAGTTACCACTCGAATCGAACAATCGAATTCAGTTCAGGATGAGTTCGATTGTTTGGTATAGGGTAGATTAGTGGTGATAAGCTAAAATAAGGTATACACCTATGAACAAACTGCTGCCATCCCTGAAAGTGTAAAATGAGAGATTAAAATGAAAAACAAAGAATCAGATCCGAGATTTCCGTACACTTATGCGTGTGATTTCCTTCGTGGCGCTGCCTCGTGGGACGAGCATGGATGTACAATGAGTAGAAGCGATGCGAGTCAAGTAAGACAATTAATGTCATTATCATTAGGTGTGGACGATAAAGAAGTTGCTGAGAGACTTGCACTAACTTTCTTAAATTACGAACCTATGATTCATGTCTTTGAGAACGATAAAGAGAGATTTATGCCGCCTGACGGTGCAATATCATTTAAAATTGTGACTATTGCTGGCATGAAACAAGCTCACTGGTTACAGCCGAGAAGTGACATAGAGATAAGAGATATTAGATTCTGCTCAGAGTGTGAATTTATAAGTAAACCTTCATATGAAGAAGGAGCATTCTTGTGGTGCAGACATCCAAAAACACCAGGCATCATGCTTACAAACAGTGACAAGAAGATTCATCCAAACTGTCCTATTGAGACAGTTAGAGAGTTTAAAGTCCGACATGCTAAAGGAGAATACTTGCGGAACGTATTATTGTATAGATAAAGTGGTGATCAAAGTGACAAAGAAAAAGAAAGGATATTTTGTAAATGAAAAAGACGGTGACTATGGTTTTTCAGTTGTGGCTAATTCTGGAAAGGATGCTAAAAGAATTGCGTGGGAAACTGGAGACTTGGACTGTGATTACACAGAAGTTCGTGTTACATGGAAAAGAAAAGCCAGCGTAGAAGATTTGCCTATCGGGATCATAGAAAATGAGAATCTTGCGCTTCGCAGAGAAGTGTGTGACTATCTGGAATATGGAGAATGTGAAGAGTGTGAAGAAATTGCTACTGTACAACTGTATGAAAAAAGAATTTTATGCAAAAATTGTGCAGAAACATTGAATTTAATGAAGGGAAGATGATAAAGCTTTTATATTTTAGTCTCTGTGTAATTCTAATGGAGAGGATTCGGTGACTAAGAAACTTGGATTTATTTTGATTGTGCTTGCGCTGTCCCTCTCCACACTTCCATTTATCTTTTTGCTTGATTTAGCACCTGCTGCTATGGTAGCCACACCGTCGTCTGCTGAGGTTCCGTATGGTAGTGAAATAGTTATAAAGTACAAATGGACCACTCCAGCTCGTACTGACATTTATCACAATCGTCAATATGCTGTCACTATGCAGGGAGCGGAATGTGCAAATAATAAATATGGTGCCACAAGAACATACTGGAGAGAACCTTGGGAATGGCGCAGTCCTAATGAGATAGTTGAGGGCTCTTTCCTCGTACAAGTTACTTGCCAGACCGATACGAATGTTTGGAGAACAGATGATGGCTGGAGTACAAAAGAATCAATTTATCGTGTTTATGTAAATCAATTATTCAATGATGGGGGCATCGCAGATTTATGGTTCGATAAAACCGAAGTGAAGGTAAAATTGTTTGTTGGAGAACCGACAAAGCCAAATTACGATCTTGTTGTTTACATTCTCGATGAAAATAGCAAGGGCTTGCCGGGCGTTACAGTCACATTGGATAATGGAGATAAGGTGATAACAAATTCTCTGGGAGTCGCAATTTTTTCAATTAATGGACGATATGAGATAATCGGTACGAAAAGTGGTTATGAAAATGTAGAGAAGACGATTTCTGTAACCGATTCCGATGTTGAAGTAGCATTGACAATGAATGAAATTGTAGTTCCTACTCCAAGTCCTACAGAAACTCCAAGTCCTACGGTCACACCCGGAGATACAGAAACTCCAATTCCTACGGTCACACCCGGCCCCACAATAGCGATCACACCCACTCCATTAGTAACTGAGTTGCCAACATCTCTTCCTGATTCAAACGAAGTGTATGTTTATTTCGCATTCTTTGATGAAACTGGTGAAACAGTTGATGGTGTCACTTTAAATGTCATAAATGAAGAGTACATATCAGACAGCGGTGTGGTTTCATTCACAGTACCTAAAGGTACAAGCTTTCAGGCTGTAGGTATAAAGGAAGGGTATAATAGGTTCTCAAGCTCGTATACCGCAGATACCGATCTCAATATTAGAGTAAATCTCGCAGAATCCGGTGGGAGTTATTTCGTAGATGTTGGGGATATAAAAGATATGAATCCACTTACAGATGCATTTGGTGTGGGTGGTGCTATACCGATGGAAATTGCCATTGTAGCAGGAATATCGTTATTGAGTGGGATTTTTTTATTACTAAGAAATAGATGAGTAAAAGATAATGTTTAAGTACTATCATAAACAATATTATTTCATGAAAAACCTTCAAAATAGTAAAATCATCAAGATAAAGGAAAAAACAAGGTATAAGCTGATTTTCATAAAAACTTTCTTCAAGCAACATTTCGACGAGCTTGATTCGAAAAAGCAGAAAATCATTAACAGAGAGATGGATATTGTTAACAGATTGTTAAATGCCGAAGAGGTAACAAGCATAGAGTATCAAACAATAATGTCAAGAGTTAATGAAACGATCAAAAATGAGAATGTGTTTAATGAACATATAAGGAGAATTCGTAATGCGCCAGAAGCTTGAATCCAACTTGAATGTTGATAATGTTCGTAAGAAAATAATCAACAAAAAAAATAATCGACCGTATTCATCACCCAGAAAATCATGGAGTGTTCCGATTTATTATGTATGGAGGATTCTTAGATATGATTTGGGTTTAGATGTTTCATATCCTATAATTGCACAAGGAATGATGGTAAATCATCCACAAGAAAACGAAACCATAGTAATCCTTGAGGAAATTGAATTGAATTACCCAGAACTTAAGGATTATGATGAAATAAGGAGAATTCTATAATGAAGAAAATATTCACAACAATTGAAGTGCTCTTATTAATAGTTGGTTCATTTGCTGGGTTAATCCTTGTAACATCAGGCTTGAATATAGTGATCCCATTCGAGGAAATTAATCCTTATGTAATGATACTTATAGGTGCTGTGATTCTAATGATCACAGGTGCTTATGTGGTGAAAAAGAGATAACAAAACACATGAAACTCAAAAGACCATTCAACAAAAAAGATAATACTTTGCACCGCCCTGTAATCGATGGCGATTCGATAGTGAAAAGACCCGGTGAAAAAAAGGATTGGTTCGAACCAGCTTTGATTATTGGAACAGGACTTATGGTAGGCGCTTTATGCGCTTATCTCTTAATCACATATCAAGTAACTTAAAATCATGAAATTATCTAACAAACAGATGGGAGCAATCGGGCTGATTATGATGATGATAGCCACTGCCTACATCATTCCATTTCCATCAGAGCTTCTAACATACCTCATCTCAACTTATGTTCTGGGAGGCATGACCGTAGCGAACATCAGAATTTCAGTTCTTTATTTATGGATAGCAGGACTGATTGTGTTCGGAGCCGGGTATACGCTCTACATACGCTCAGACAACCATATAACGCTCAGGAAGAATAGTACTAAGAAGAAGTGACAATTAAAAGCTCTTTCTTTAGCACTAAAATCAGAAATTACTTGTATTAAAATTATAATGATATATAGAAAAACCAATGAATGAGAAAGTGAGGCTTATAACATGAAAATAATAAACGGGAAACTTTTTGAATATAGTGGTGATTGTGGTACTCCGACTTGCGTAGAAAACGCTAAGAATAGACTCAAAAATGAAGGGTATTTATATGTAAGGTCCATTAAAACTTCAGATAGACGTGGTAAAACCCATTGGGAAATTTGGAAATCAAATGACACGACATGACAAAAAGTAAGAAATATTAGTTAATCTAATAGAGCGATTCGATATATTTTCCGTGTTGTGGACATCTGTAATATTCACCCACACGCCAATTACTACAGTGATCAGGTTTTGTCTCTTCTATTGAGCATATAAAAACCTCATCTTCATTTCTCAGAAAAAGGCATTTACCGCTTGAATAGTTATCTTTGTTTATAATCGCCCCACCAGAGTGACAGGTGTGGCACTGTTCGAATCCCTTCTCTTTAATAATATCGTAACATGAATTCTCGTTGAGCCAGGAGCCCTCTATACACTGAGTTACATTTTTCAGGATATCCCATCGCTTTTCGTCTATCCATCTGGTAATGTCCCAGTCACTGACTATCATCCGGTTCTGACCGAGTTCAGTACAACATCGTCCACACCTTAGACATTCAGGTTGATCTTCACTCATATGGTGTCAGCTCTTCTATCAGTGAGGTGAAAATCCTTTCTATGGTCTTCATGGCAATCCTAAGACCCCGAGGATCATGCAAGTACATAGTTACCCCCATGAGTTGATCCTTTTCGAAAATTAGATGCGAAATTTGGTTTTCAATGAACTTGTTTTCAAATCCTTCCATGCAGTTTATGTAATTCATTTCGTGCTCAATCCATCCCCTTAAATGTCCACGGGTTCCCGAATTGTATTTTTCCATCAATGACATTGCTTTTTTGCATTTTTCAAGTAGAAGTGCATTACGGTCTTCAGCCGAAAGTAGCTTAACACCTTCAATTATTTCTTCTCTATGATAATAGTCATAATATTTAGGGAAGTCTTCGTTCATTTTAATCACCACTCTCGGACTGTATTTCTGAATTCAACTCTTCTATGATTAAGGTGAGATTTGTGTTTATGGCTTCCAAAGCATTTTTAAAACCTCGTTGATCATTTATGTATGCTGCTTTTCTATCAATAAGATTCATTTCGAAAGTAAGACGAGTGATTTGATTTTCAATGAAATGGTTTTCATTTCCTCTTATGTATTTCAAATATTTTACTTCGTCTCTAATCAGGCACAGCACATATTTACGGTGTCCTGCACTGTACTTCTCCATTAAAGAAGTGACCTTGTTGCACTTTTCGAGTAGGAGTTTATTGCGATCTTCGGTTGAAAGAGCTTTGGTACCTTCACGTATTTTCGGTCTATTTAAGATTGTGAAATCTCTGGGTAAATTGTCGCTCATATAACGTCAGTCTCCTTCTCAAGTTCGGCTTTCATTTGTATCACCAATGTGTATTAATGCTTCAATACTATAAATATTTTCTGCTAAGTCGTATACGATTTACAAAATGCTTATATAGAATTAGGACTATCCATAGTATATTAAATTGGAGGCTATGATTAAATGAGCGAAATAGTAGAAATTGAAACAGATACCACAAAACTCAAATTCACTTCATCTGGAGGGTTTGAGACTGCCGTTAGGGATTTCCTTGCAAAACGTCCAGATAACAGCACCGGAACCGTGAACATCAGAGGAGACAAAAGAATGTGGTTCAAATCCGGGGATGAGATTATCATAGGAAAACCGACGAAATCAAATGGAATGTTATCAGAAGGAACCCCGGTTTGTCCTGATTGTGGAGCGTATCTCGATAGAACAGCTAAAGAAGACCTTTGTAAGGTTTGTGCTTCGCTGGTGAGAATAACAAAGATAAAGAAAGGAAATCAATACTTCACAGAGATCATTAAGCCATGAACCCTCAATTACCTGATGCCGGAAATTACGATAATGAAGACTGCTTTAACTTCGATACTGATGCATTTGACAAGCGCAAGTTGAAGGTTAAATGTCCTTGCTGTGGTCGATGGTTCGCTGCCTTATGCAGTAAATTCACCGAATGCAAACATGGGGGCTGGCGATGGGTCGGAGATTCCCACAAGGAGCCTTATAACGATTTCACAACACATTGTAGAAAGTGTGGAAAGGACTTCAAATTCACTGCATACACATCACAATAAAATAATAACTGAGATTGAAGGGTAGTTGATTACATGAATGAAGATGATGAAATAAAAAGTCTTGTAGGAAAGCCCTACCTTAAGAATAAAAACAAGCTGAAATTTGGAGGATCTGTCGATTCAAAAGGAATTATAAGAGAAGCCTTATCAAGAGACGAATTTCGTGAAATGAAATCCAGATGCCCCGTGGATAAATCGAATATCTTATTCGCTGAGGATTTGCGAGACTGTATTGGATACGACACAAATGAATCCGTTATAGATGAGATTTTAGAATTTTTAGACGATCAAGATGTTCTAACACCAAAAGGAAAAGAGCTTGCTCGTGTATTCTGGGAAAGATATATTCATGAAGAAGATTGAACGAGGGATAACAGTGGAAGATAATACAGACAAATTTGAAGAAATGGTCGAAAAAATGCTGAACGACCCGAACAAGGATAATTATACAAAAATAGAGCTTCTTAAAGCATTCTCCGAAAGCGTTCACTCTTTAATCGAAGATTGGGTTTTGATGAGGCAGGCACTTAAAGCTAAAATCGAGAAATTGGAAAGAGAAATAGAAAGTGAGGAATCAGAATGACTTTCAATAAAGATGAAATGATAGACAAGCTATGGGAAGCTAAAGACATTGTTATGGATGTTTTTCACGAAACAGATGTGCAAGAAGTAGGAAACGTTATGTGTGACATAGACGAAGCGATTGGTGTTTTGGAGGACATGTAGGAAATGATTCATCTTATAAGTGGAAAAGTCATACCGGACAGTCAAATGGATTGTCTGAACATGGTTAGACTTGAACCACTAACAGCGGAAGGTACATGTGAGAAATGTGCAATGAAACAATTCGCTCCATCAATAACTTACAGACCCCTGAACCTCGATTATAAATCCATTGAACTTGTGCACATAGATCAATGTCCATGGTTCTTGATGATGGAAGAGAGAGACAGAGCAAATTCCAAGAATAGAAGCCTTCAAGAAACAGCTTCGGATGCAATAGATGAAATTGACATCCTAAAAAAGATTCTGGAAAAAAGCATTGAAGATTATTCAATTTAGAGGTGAAAAAACATGGCAACCGGTGTTATAAAACATATGTGTTCAAAGTGTTATGGACTTGACAAAAATGGGCATTGTATACCGCATAAAGGTGAGAGGAGAGATAATATTGATTTTCCGGTAGAGTGTGATGAATATCATCCTGCGTCTATGATGTTGTGGTATCTGATGGCATGTTCAATGAATCCACATTTCAAGAAGAAAGAAACAGCGATGTTAATTTTATTGGGAACATTGTTGTTCTTTGTGATAATCACATTCCTGATGATATTCGGAACAATACCCTTCTTCAAGGTGGTATTTGGATGATTGAAGTATCAGACTACACTTTGTTCGGCAAAGATGGAATGTTGATTAAATACGATGATGATAAAGAGATTTTCTTTGTTGATAATGAAGCAGAAAAAATCAGGGATTTTCTGAACGAGAGAAAATCTAATCTCAGAAATCGTATTTTGGATGCTCTGAACATTAAGAAGATGACTCTCGAAGAACTCTCAAACAATCTTAATGTTGATAGGGACAATATGGATAGAGAATTAATATCGCTTAAATCTGATGATAAAATATGTGTAGAAAATAAGGAAGTTGATGACCCTGATTTGGGTCTTATATTCATACCACTTTTTAAAAAGAAGGAATGAAAAACTATGATAATTGACGAAACCGATAACGTTCTATATCATTGGGAAACGTCGGAAAGGCAACTTTTAATCAAGGCAAGACCTGGTAATGGTAGGACAGACAAAGCGAAAAACATAATAAACCAGATGATAAAAGAAGGCAATTCCATTCTCTTATTGGCAAAAGAAAGACGTGTTTGGGCGTTTGGGTTAAACAAGAGCCCTAAAACGTATGTCGTACCTTGTGAACACATATCAAATCATCCAGACCCCGAAATAGAAGTCGATATGCTGGTAATTCACAATTTAGATGATATAAACAGTGACTTTCCAATAGAGAAAATAAAGTACAAGCACATTCTTGCTCTTTCTGATGATACTGCCAGAGTCCCGAACTTTTTCAAGGGTGAAACAATTCGTTTAATTGACTGGAATAATGTCAGTAAAATGATTATAATCGACAAAAAGATGTATAAAGCCTTCTCTGATGACGAGGATGAAACTGTCCTACTCAGCGAATGGAGTACAGATCACGAAACACAAGTTTCAATAAGATTCCCGGTCGATGCCTTGAAAAAGCTACTATTAGAATAAAACAATGGTGTGGAAAAATACATGAAAAACTGCAGAAATTGTAACAAAGAAGATATTTGTGGAGGAAATTTCAGAGGGGTCTTCCCGTGTCCTGATTTTGTTACAAAGAAAGTAAAAATAAAACGTCCAAAAATAAAGGTTAATAGATGCAATGTGTGTAAAAAGGAAACTAAATCAAAGGCAGAATTGTGCTCAGCGTGCCGTAAACCATATGAAGCAATAAAAGCCAAGTTTCCACACCTCACTCCTGATGAATTATCGAAATTAACCAAAACTTCAATCATTGAAATGAAGAGAAGAGTGATCGAAAGAAGAAATATACAGAGGGAGAATAATGAAGTCGCAATGCAACGAGTGTGAAAGGGACGAGAACTGTGCAGGAAACGATAGTGGCATATCACCATGTCCAGACTTTATACAATCGAAGAAATGTAGCCTTGTCAAGAATAACGTAATCCTGGTTCCACACAATCCCGGTGAACCGCCATCATGGGTTCCTGCACTTCCAGGGGCAAAGATTTATTGGGTAAGAGAGAATTTATTTAATCAACTCAAAGAATTGAGATATGAAAAGCCCTGTGACATATGTCCAGAAGAAATAAAAAAAGACTGTGAGGTGTATACAGAATGATAAGCGTAGAAGAAACAAAGAATTCAGACGAAACATACAAATGTGAAGGGTGTGGAAATGTTACAGATACATTTACTAAGATTAAAGGTGAGAGTATTGAAAACGATTACGTCACTCGCTTAAACATCTGCCCTGCATGTAAGACCACTTTGAGAGATAAACTCGCCATATCTCCCAAATCTTTCGAGTTTGAGCATGTTAGGATTGTACTTGAACATGAGATTAATATACTCAAAGCAGATGTTAAATCTCTCGGCCATTTATGGGAAAGAGAGTTTGGGTCTCCGTTAACAACAGAAAGATTAGAAGAACAAAGTACCAGTATACTCTCAATGGGATATCTGCACAACCTTGCATCTATAAAAGAATGTGAAAGAATACTCGAAGC
>JAGLQN010000194.1 GCA_023136835.1 Candidatus Omnitrophota bacterium
TGTAAAAAAGGCGGATTTAATATTAGTAGCCAAGTGTTCCCAGGTAAAATCTCTTAAAAAACGTTTTCCTGACTTAGCAGAAGAAATAGAAATAAAAACAGAGCCTATTTCAAAATTTTTGAATCCTAATAATCGTATTTGGGGAAAAGACATGTACGATATTGGGGAGGGCTTTATGGATGGTTCTTCTAAAAAATGGTTTACAGCCGAAGATTTATTTAAGCTTTATGCAGAAGAAGTTCAAGTGAATCTTATCGGGGAATTGGAGATGGTAAATAAAAAAGGTAAGAATGGTAAACAATCCAGTGGATCGACCTCCAGCTCGCCTGTCACAAAAAATGACGGAAATATTGTAAATATTCCTTCGCGTAATAGCGTAATCCGCAAGAAAGGTTCAGCATATGATTATAGACCTATTGCCAGGCTGAAGTTGACAGAGCGTGGGACGGTGGACAGTTTCGTGGATGTCGATTTAAGTAAAGAAAAGGCGCGTATGCTTAATGAAGCGCTTGGTTTTGTGTTTACCGACGAATTCTTAGAGGCGTATCGCGCCCGCGGCATTCCAATACCGGCTATAGAGATAGTATCCGGCCTTAACCGCCTTGCCAGAGCAGACCCTGCCTATAATAGAATCCTTCTTGACGTTGAATTATTCCGCTGTAAATGGCTCTTGATTATGGAACTGGAGTATGAATTAATCTATATCCTCGGTAATGAATTCCGTGACTTGGAAATTGTGTCAAAGGAGATAGAAGAGTTCTTAATTTTTGATCCTAACGCGCAGGCAGAGGTGATAGCCGCTCTGGAGGATGAGGAGATAGATATTTATGGGTTTAGAGAAATATTGGAATCGGTTAAGGGTCAGGATGAGATCTCAGAGCAGCAGCGGGAGCAGGTTAAAGATTATTTAAGAAAAATAGGTGAGAAAGAACAAGCCAGGAGAGATGTTTTTATTCAGTTAAAAGCTATCTTTAGCCATTTCGACTGTGAGGAAGAAGGAAAGTCTATTATTAACAACTTAAGAACTTATGCGGCGCGGCCAGAGACAGCAGCGAAGAATTTTAGCGCAATGGCAGCTGAATTTGGAGATAGATTTGGATGGTTAACCACTGGCAAGAGAGTAATGGATATTCTTCATAACTTATCGTTGAGGGTAGACGCCGCA
>JAGLQN010000195.1 GCA_023136835.1 Candidatus Omnitrophota bacterium
AGACGCCGCAGAGGCGGCAGAGAATTTCAGAGCATTGACATCCGAACTTGGCGGGAGGAAGGTTAGTGGCAAGGGGATAGCGCATATTCTCTTGCCACTATCGTTGAGGACAGATGCGACAGGTGTCGCAAGGCGTATCTTAGAGACACCCGGTCTTTTATCATTCGCGGCTCAATTGGACAGGGAAGGAGTCAGTGGCGAGGAGATAGAGGAGATTTTCTATAAACTATCGTTGAGGGCAGACGCAACAGAAGTGGTAAAGAGTTTTGAAGCATTGACAACCAAGTTTGTAAGGTGGGAAGTCAGTGGTGAGTGGATCGGCAAGATTATTAATAATTTATCGTCGAGGGAAGACGCCGCAGAAGCGGCAGAGGAATTTAGTATATTAGCAACTCAACTTGGCATGAGAGGAGCTATCGGCGAGTGGATCGGAAAGATTCTCTTTAACCTGTCGTCGAGGGCAGACGCCACGGAAGCGGCAGTGAATCTTAGGCTATTGGCAGTTACCCTTCATTGGGGGGGGGTTCGTATCGATGAGGCGCTGGATATTCTCTATCCACTATCGTTGAGGTCAAATGCCACAGAATCGGCAAAGGAATTTATCGCATTGGCAGATGAACATAGCAGTAAAGGAGCCGGTGGCGAGGAGATATGGGGTATTCTCTATAAACGATCGTTGGTTGAAGATATTTTAGAAGAATTGCGTCATTATAGGCCTGACGAGTCTTATCTGGAGAAGGAGAGAGAATTATTAGAGGCTTTGGATGAATTTTCGCCAGGATCATTCTATTTTGTATGGATTATATTAAAGAAAGTAGATAAAAAAGTACTGAGGAAAATTTGCGAGGTCTTTTCTTTTGCCAGTATTGTGCGCTTATTCCTGTTGGATGATTGGCATACCGTCAATGGTATGCAGCGAGATAATCGGCTGATTAATACAAAACTTTTTATGCCGTATCTTAACAGTCAGGCCTTTACTAAAGTCAGATGTTTATTGATAGAAGAACAATATTCAACTTTACAAAGGATGGCGGCAAATAATACTGTCGCGAAAGCGGATATAGTAAGAGCAGTATTATTTAATAACCTAAGAAGTATTATGGAGCAAACAACAGACCTTTTACGTATAGCTAAGAAGTTCATAATGTATTATGAATGGCGGGTAATTTGGAGCTATAGCCAAGAGAATATGCAAGAAGTATTATCTAAGATATTTTCTGTAAATGAGGTGGAATTAGAAAAGATGATATTAAAGTGCGGCTATAGATTTTATGAACATGACGGTATAAAGAAAATTATTCCGTTAGTATACGATGTTTTGTTAAGCGGATATAGCGGAACAAGAGAACATGATTCTGACCGCGCGGAAAGTATGACGGCCTTAATGAGTGTTGCCTATAAGTATGCACGTGGCGGTGGAGGAGAAGGAAGAGGTGCCAGAGGGAATTCGAGGAAAGCTGCGCATGGAGCAGAGGCGATTATAGAGTATGATGTGGGATTCGCCATGGATGAGAATGAAAACAGGTTTGCAGATAGTACTGAACCTTTTGCTTTTGGGCTGCGGTTGACGCGAGATATGGGCAAAAGGATTTTTAGACTAAAAGACGCGCTGTTGTCAATGCATATGCAAAATTTGCTTCAAGGGCAGCTTAAAGAACGGCAAGCTAAACAAATTATCGCGGAAGTTTTTGAAGCGATTTCCAGAGGAGGGATCCCTCAGGGGCAAATTCAAAAGAGCATCGATTTGTTAAGCAAACAGGTAAAAATACTATGGGATGACTGTGGCCTGGAAAAAGGCTATAAGGTGATGATCTACGGGGCGTTAAATGAAACTTTTTATAAGAGATTGTTTGAAAGTTATACGGCTGGAATAGATAATCAGAATAAATTGAGAGAAATCATGCTCAAGGGCATGAAAGAATTAAACAAAAGAGAAAAAGTCAAGACTCATCCCTGGGTGGAAAGAGAAGAAACACTGTTGGACTATTTAACTTATGAACGGGAGATTAGGGAGTATACTTTCGACGATGTTAGGGCTAAGACAGAGAAGGATGAATACTATTTAACAGTGGATAGAGGCGCGCTAAAGAAACTACCAATAGAAGCTTGGGATTTTTCATTAAAAACTGGCGGAGAGAAAGGAACCAGGCCGGGAGCTGAATTCACATTAGCCGCCCAGAACGGCCCGGAGATTTATTATGTTAAATTTGCTGAGGCAGGAAACAGCTCTCATATATGGAGCGAGCAGCTGGCAAATGTGATGTATAGGCTTGCTGGAGTACCGGTAGCAGATACAAAGATTGTGAAAGTTGATAATGTTTGTGGATTTGCTTCCCGAATGTTACTCCTTGAAGGAGGAGAAAATCCTGGTACGCGCAAACAGCAATTAAAGCATGGATTTTTAATGGATGTCTTTATGGCTAACTGGGATATTCCCCGCCGGATTGATAATAATACCAAAGCTTCAAAAGGAGTGCTTTATAGAATTGATAATGGCGGGGCATTACTTTTTATTGATAAGGCTGGAGGTAAGAGAAAAGACAAAAATGAATTTGGCCCAGGAGTACCTGTAAGGGAATTAGAATATGACGCAGGCAATAAAGATTTACATTTTAGAACGCGTCAAATATATGAAGGCCTTGGCCTTACCATTACGGATATAGCAAAGCAAGCAGTTATTTTGGAGAGAATATTTAAGAATGAAACGATAGACTACTTAATAGAGAACACACATTTGATGAGAAGAGAAAAAGAATATTTAAAAG
>JAGLQN010000196.1 GCA_023136835.1 Candidatus Omnitrophota bacterium
TAATTCACTATATCACGCATTTAAAAATGTGCAACATTCCACCAAGCAAAAAACAAGCAAAAAAATATTCCCATTTAACTGTTCATCGTCCCCTTGTGATGAAAATCCTTTCGCCTTTTTACTCTGGCATTAAAATCAAGCTCATAGAGTCGGGCAATTTCCAGCGGCACAATAAGGATTGGCCGCGGTGACGGGATTTTGATTGATCCCTACCGTAAAATTATTTCCGCCCGCCCACGCGGCTGTCCCCGTGTAAGTTGTCGCTGTTGGACGCGCGTAAGAATACGTCATATCATTATCGATGATGTTAATCGACAGCGCCGTATTTATTCCCGCCAAATTGGCGATCGGTCCCGGCACATACACATTACCGCTTCTTGCCCTATAGATCTCATTAGCCCCGTGGATCGTCATTAAATGCAGGATCGCGACGCGCTCGCGGGTCTTTAAAACCGCTTTTTGGTAGTTAGGAATAGCAAAGGCGGCGACCATACTTACAATCGTTATCGTGACGATCAATTCTGTTAACGTAAAAGCCCGTAAAGAATTCCGGATGCGGAAATTCCAATCATTCTTGTTTTTGCGCGCGCTCATTCGCATAACGATTCCCTTTCTTTATTTAAAAAGGTGACAGTCGCCATTTTCTACCGCTTGCGTGAGAAAATGGTGGCTGTCACCTTTTTTTGACTCGCTGATTTCATGTTCCTATTCTACACTTGCCTCATAATAGAAACAAGATTTATTTGCGCGACACAACAACTATTTATTTCTTTGAACCATCCGTATAGTCTTCAGGAAAATACAGTTTCTGTATTTCCTTTCTTTGTTTGTTCTCTAAAGTGATCGCCGCCATAGTTATTCTTGTGATCGTGTAATCTCCGATCACGCTTCCCGTTGAATAAACTTCGCCATCAATGACCGCGTGATAAACCCTGTTGCGATAACTCGTCCCCTCTAGAATACGTTTAATCGCGGCAATTTGCTTTTCAGGCGTTAAATTCCTCAGGTCTTCGAGTTGTATTTCTTTCTCCAGTTCCGGAACCCGCATGACCATGTTCTTTTCTTTACTGACTTTTTCAAGCTCCTTTTCTTTTCCATTAAGAATATTCGCTTGAATGATAATCATAACGACTAGTACGGCAAATCCGCAAAGTTTCAGTTGAATTTTCCTGTCAAACCGGAGAAAACGAATAATTTTTTTTATAAGGATATCGATCATTTTGTATTCCGGCTTAAATCCACGGCATATTGATATTCAGATACTTGATAACTCGATTTCACCTTATTGATGGCCCTGCCCTTCATCATGATCCGGGCACCTGAAACCATAATATTTAATACGCATAAAGTTAACACTATATTCATTCCCATATGAATGTACTTGCTCTCTAGAGCAGAAAAAATGTAGTTCTTCAAAAGATTCAAGCCGAAATAGGTATTTTCAGAACAAAGCGCTGTTTTGGCGTCGAGCGTCGAAACTTTTTCTACGTTGGTATCAAAACGCTTTTCTAGCTTTTCCAATAATTCGTCTGTACCCTCAAGATCACCGGCATAATAGATGCCGTCATAATGTTTAGGCCAGCTTTTCGCGCTCGCGCTCCTTAAAGACTGCACGATCTCTGCTTGCGCTTCATCAAGGCCCTCGAAGGGGATCTTTCTAAGCAGCTCGCATTCCCGATTGCTGGAAACAAATAAGTTGACTATATTTTTCGCCGAGAAATCCAGAAAACAAACCCTCGCCCCGTTAAGTATATTTTGTTGATACAGTGAGTCAACGCACGTCAGGAAATGTTCCGTTATTTTTATTGGATTAAGATTTTCCTTATCTAAGACCAGCAAATAATCCTCCAATACTTTCTTGGACATGCACGCGTAAATGCCCCTCATATCGTCCTGATCTGATTTTGTGATCTGAAAATCAAACTCTATTTCATCAGAAGTCATCGACATTAACTCTACAGCTTCGCTCAGCAGGTGATGCCCGACATCTTTCAGGGGAACATTTGCTAAATGGAAAGGGCGTACGATAATTTTGGGCCCGCGGACAGAAAGCGCGACAGGGCGCATTGCCTTATCCTCCCCTTGAAGCGACGCCGTTAAAGAAGTATCTAATTCTTCCGGCGAAGAAGCTTCTAATGCTAAAATATTTTTTTCTTTGTTCTTTATCATAACGCGTATTCTTTCCATGAAACAAGTCTGGGCGTTCCCGTTCCAAACCCACCTAAAGCCTGATCCACACAAACCGTATCAAAGGTAATATTTGTATTTCCAAGGACATCATTATCAACGAGAGGATCCCCGTCAATAAAAACCGCCCCGTCAATTGTCGAATTCCCGTTGATCGTTGCTTCACCTATCGACCAGATAACACCACACAAACCTGCTACACCATTTATCGTTATTTCCGCCGCTTTATTCGGCGGAGAGCCTGTGCCATCAACAATGAGTAGGGTAGGTCCCGCGTATTCTTGAAGATCATCTGTGTTAACAGTAAACTTGTTTAAGTTCCCCTCTAGAAAGACGACCGTAACCCCCACGACTTCAAAAAGGTCCGATGGGCTATCAAGATGAAATACATGGTCAACGACAGGAGGCGAAGAACTGGCATCATAAGCAGGGTGCGTGTTGTCAAGAAGATTCAATTGCGCTAGAGCAACCAGATCGCCAAAGGTCGCCCCCAATACGCTTACAAAACTAAAATTGGCACCATCATCACAATCTCCTGTGATTGTCGCGTTCCCTCCTTGTGCACAGCTGCCATTAACAGTTCCATGCGTCGTTATGGCATTCTTTACATCAACATAAGCCGCAATGGCATCAATACCCCTAGGCTGCGTATTCAGTGTGCCATCAACGTCGTGGATATCGACGCTCCCTTGTGAATTAATATGCCACCGGTTAATGCATGTAGGGCAATCCGGATCCTGCTCAGAATAGACATCATATTCTCCTTCACCCAATGTTTCTGGCGGATCTGCTTGAGAAATAAGGGTCGGCGATGACTTATTTAATTTGGACCGGGCAAGTTCCACGCCCGCATCCGCCAACCAAAAGGCTTCCATTGAGCTCAATCTGCGTTCCGCGGTCTCATTCTGCACGCTGGCATAGTGTATGGTCGCAAGGCCGAGCATCAAAAAAATAATAACCAGCGACAGCGTAACGGTTAAAACAGAGCCTTTTTTATTTCTCATCAGGCCCTCCTCATAATCATTGTTGACATATCAAAGGGGACCCCGCCTTTTTCACCCTGTATTCGGACTTCAAATAACTTAACGCCGGGAGTCAACGTTAAAGTCACTGTCCCGGTATTAGGAACAGACAATATAACCACCCTGTCGTTTTCATCAGTAATGTCTTTTAAATACACAAAATCGACACTATCCGTATTTTGATATAAACCAAAAACATGATAATTACCCACATCAGGAGCCACAACTATCCTGGAGCCTATCCAGGGAGCTCCCGGCGCGTCAGGAGGGTTAACTATATTAGCTTCACGGATATGCTTTTGTATCAGCTTAAACCCGTAAGAAATATCCGCGTATATTCGCGTCTCATTGCAATATTTTGTATGTGTGCTAATACTGATTTTCGATATCACGCCGATGCTCAGGAATATAACAAAAGCGATCACCATGGCAACCAGCACCTCTATCAGAGACACTCCGTTTTCAGATCTTAATTTTCCGTATTTTAAATTCATGGCGCGATAAAACTCGTAATCTCAAATTCTTTCAACTGAGTCTGATTCGCTTCCGTCCAGGAAACTTTAACCCTTACTTCCATGTAATCGGGCGGGTCAACATGAGGAACATACTCAACCGTTATGGCCCGTGTCGCCGCTATGTCTCCAACCGTTAATGGCGGATCAGGCGAAATATTGGGATCCGGAAACACTTGCGCGACCGTGGGGTCTGCCAGAGTATATGTCGACTTGAAAACCCCATAATCCAGCCTTCTAAGTTCCTCCATCCTTGAATTAGCGATTTCAACAGCTATTTTTTTGTGCCCCACCAGAGTCACAATCCGGTCCGCATTGAAGTAAATACTCAGCCCACCTGCCAGGGTTATGGCAAGCAGCAAAATAGAAATCAGCGTCTCGATGACAGTAAAGCCGCCTAACGATGACTTTCTCTTATCATATCTTTCAAAGCTTGCTTTTGATCCTCGAGCCGTTTTAATCATTATGGAGCCCCACGGCTAAAGCCGTGGTACCTGTTAATATTCTACTTCGCAGGAATTATCCGCCTTATTTTGAAACTTAGGCGAACATCCCCGGAGCAGAAGACCTTTTATTTTCGCATTCATCCACGGGCATGCCCGTGGTCTTCTGCGAAGGCGGATAAATCCGGTAACATATCTATTTCTAATCAATTAGTCAGGCTGCTCAAATACAACTTAAGCGGCCTGACTAAGAATTGATTAACTGTGACGACAGCGTAATATTAATAAGAAGCCCAAGTTCCGCCGTTATCATAAGAGACAAACACCCGTCCGCTGTTATCCATTTCTAACAGATATTCTTCACCAACAGTCCCACCAACTTCTGTTTGCCTGGTTGCGCAGTCAACAAGAAGCGGAAAATTAGGGTCGCATGGTATACTAGCACCTCCATCGACACTAATTAGAAAGTCAACTATGGGTGGACCAGCAAACATACCTGAGGCCCCAGCACCAGGCGCAGCAGTACCAAGAGCATCGACCGAAAATGCCGCATTTGAGAAATACCGGGCTGTCGCCGCGTCAACATCAACGCCTGAAGCAGGCGGAGTCGGCGCACCAGTAGCTGGAAGGACTAAGGTCGGTAATGTACCAAGGATATTCGGCGAAGCAATATCAAAGTAGGTACTTGCGTTGACTTGATAATCACGTAAAGCTTGTCGAACAAGCCCCATTGTTGATACGGCCTCTGAAGCGCGTGATCTTTTGACATTGGCTAAATAGATCGGTGTGGCGACTGCGGCTAAAATAGCCACAATGACCAAGACGACCAATAACTCAACCATCGTAAAACCTTTTTTGTTTCTCATTAAATTTCCTCCTCTAAAAACCGTCTTATAACTTCTATTATTTTAATTAGTTACATCATCTATGTAAACAGTGAATGTTGTCACTGTGATTTCTGTGATCTTTCATGGAAGATCTTTATGAATTCTATATTTATGTTTTGAAACGATTTATCAGAACCTTAATTGCACGTCATTCTGACTACAGTACTGTTTCCAAAATTATCTCCCCATTACCGGATAGCCGTCGATAAATGAAAAATTGGCAAATACAAAGCCAGAACAACAACCAAGACATTAACACCGACGAAAATGATCAATACCGGCTCGAGCATCGTTGTTAAATTCTGCAAAGTTATTTCCAGCTCATCTTCGTAATACTGGGATGTTCTCTCGAGCATATCACTTAAACGGCCGGTCCGCTCCCCGACGGCAGTCATTTTCGAGGCCAGGCCCGGGAAAATTTTCTGCTTTCGCATTTCTTCCGATATCGACCCGCCGGCGATGACCCGCGTGTTAATCTGGGTGACAGATTCCGCCATCACGAGGTGATTAACCACTTGCGCGGTAATATCAAGCGCCGTCTTTAAATTCACGCCGGCAGAAAGCAAAAATCCCAGCGTGCGGCAATAGCTGGATATTAAAGCCTTGTGAATAATGTGTTTGCCGATGATGGGGATCTTGATCTTAAGCTGGTCGATCTTGTAACGGAATTTATAGAACCTCGTACAATATGCGCAAATCATCCACAGAACAACCGCTCCAATGATAACCCAACGGACATTCTTGACGCTGAATTGGCTGATTCCGATCACGACGGTCGTGAGCCATGGAAGCTTGGCCCCAAAATCCTCATACATTCCGGCAAACTGCGGAATAAGGAAAAAGACCAGGATAATCATCACCACACCGGCAAAACCCATAACAAAAGCAGGATAACGCACAGCCGCTTTCACTTTTTCCTTCAACCGTTCGGCATCTTCCAGATATTTCGCGAGGTTCGTCAGTGTTTGGTACAACCTGCCGGTTGCTTCGCCGACTTTGACAATGGCGCGGTATGTAGGAGAAAATATTTTCGGATACTTTCCCAGCGCGACGGAAAGTTCCGTGCCGCACTGGACGTCAAGTTTGATCTTGCATAAGATCCTTCGAAAATAGACATTTTCCAAATCTTCGGAAACAGCCTCTAAGGCCTCCGTCAATAAAAGCCCAGCCGTTAATGTTACTCCAAGCTGACGGGTAATAATCGCCAACTCTTTTGTTTTGACACGGCCGCCAATCAGTGAGAACTTCTTTTTAAATTTTCCGTTTGAAGGCTTCACCTTACGTACCTTCATAGGCAAAAGCCCTTTCGTCTTCAAATGGCCGATAACATCTGACGGGCTTTCGGCGACCATGACCCGGTTGATCTGTTTGCCTTCTTTCGTTTTAGCCGTATACCGATATTCCAAGATTAATACTCCTCTGTTTCCTGGGTTATGCGCAAGATTTCTTCCAGAGTTGTTTCATTCTTTTTTAGTTTTTCAATGCCGGCTTGCCGTAAAGTGGTCATCCCGGATTTCTGAGCCGCGTTCCTTATTTCTTCGCTGGAAGAATTATTGAGTATAAGCCTCCGGATATTCTCATCGGGAACTAATAACTCGTAAATTCCTTTTCTTCCTTTATAACCGCTTTTTAAACATTTGGGACATCCCGTCCCCCGCGACAACTGTCTGATATCGGGATCCAGGGAAAGCTTTGCTAAATCTTCTTTTGAAACGTCATATTCCTGATGGCAATGATGGCAGATCGTGCGGATAAGCCTCTGCGCGATAACGCCGAGCAATGATGACGTGACAAGAAATGGCTCGACGCCCATGTTGATCAGACGGACAGTCGCCCCGGCGGCGTCATTAGTGTGTAATGTGGCAAAAACTAAGTGTCCGGTCAACGCCGCGTGAATAGCGATTTCAGCCGTTTCCTTGTCGCGGATCTCCCCGACCATGATAATGTCCGGGTCCTGGCGCAATATGGAACG